>JBEKQH010000201.1:0-4542 GCA_049519915.1 Opitutaceae bacterium | reverse complement strand
CGGCAATGTGTGGGAATGGTGTTCGGATTTGTGGGCCGACCGGCTTCCCGGCGGAGAGGTGACGGATCCGACCGGGCCGGACACCGGCACTCTCCGTGTCAATCGGGGCGGGGGGTGGGGGAATAGCGCGGCCCATTGTCGCTGCGCGGTTCGCCACGGGTATCCGCCGAGCGATAGCAATTCCAGCATCGGTTTTCGGGTGGCCGTCTGCCCGGAGCGGTGACGGCCAATGGATCGTCATTCAGAAGCGAAGCCTCTCGTTTTTAAAATGCGGTCGAAGCGTGTTTGAAAGAACGGGAACGATTTGGGCGCATTGATCTGAACAATAACGGGGCTTAACCGAATGGTCCGCCAACGGATTAATCGGCCTGTTCGCCGATCTCACCGATATACGTCGTATTTGGCTTGATCAGTTCTTAGAGTAACGAACTCAGCCAAAAACAGTTATAAAAATAGCCAATCCTTTTACTTATGCGGCTCTCTGGGCCGTATGGGCCTCCTCGCTATGAGAAACGATTACCTTCAAGAAGCGCTCAAGACGATCAATGATCCGAATATTCTGGTCAACGTGGTGTCGCGCCGCGTGAAACAGCTTCGGCACGGCAGCCGGCCGTTGGTCGAATCGCTCGAAAAACTTACGGCCGAAGATACGGCTCTCCGCGAAATTATCGAAGGCAAGATCAGTTACGAGTTGGCTCTCGTCGACGCGCCGCCCGAGTGGAACGGCGCGCCCAAGGTCCACGCCGCGTAAAACTTGGCAGGGCCCGCGCGCCTGGTTCCGTCGCACGCCCCGCGACTCGCGCCTTTGGCGGGAATCGAGATTGTACACGAAGGTCGCCAAGAACGCCAAGTTAGTTAAAGACCGTCGATCCCGATTATTCGGAGGTAGTCGCTTTCGGGATTTCTTTTCGATCCTGGTGATCTTTTGTGGCCAACGCTTCAGCCGCCGGCGATCGCTCCCACAATCAAAAACGGCTCCGCTCCGCTGGCGACCTCGCCGGGCAAGGGCGCTTCAGGCGGTTCAAAGGACAGATCCTTTTTGCAGGCAAAAAATCTTACGAACGGTCGGCGTTTTAGCGTGCCGTGGTCGCGAATTGTGCCGCGCAAGGCCGGATAACGTGTTTCCAGCGCTTGGAGCATCGCACCCAACGTTACCGGACCTTCCAGCGCCAACTCCACTTCGCCCTCGATGCGCGCCAGGTTGCGCAAATGAAAGGGTAGGACCACGCGGATCATCGCAAGACTTGCGTTTCGACCGACAGCACCGCCGGCAGGTCGTGCACAATGGCGTTCCAAGAATCGCCGCCGTCGGCCGAGGCATAGACCTGCCCGCCGGTCGTGCCGAAATACACGCCTCCCGGCTCCAGCGAATCTACCGCCATCGCCTCGCGTAGGACGTTCACGTAACAATCTTTCTGCGGCAGTCCCTTGGTGAGCGGCTGCCACTTGTCGCCGCCGGTCTTGCTGCGGTAGACGCGCAGTTTTCCTTCCGGCGGATAATGCTCGGAATCGCTCTTGATCGGCACGACGAAAATGGTGTCCGGTTCATGCGCGTGGACCTCGATCGGGAAACCGAAATCGCTGGGGAGATTGCCGCTGATTTCACGCCATTGCCGGCCGGCGTCGTCGCTGCGCATCACGTCCCAATGTTTCTGCATGAACAGAACGTCCGGCCGCGAGGGGTGCATGGCGATGCGGTGGACGCAGTGTCCGACCTCCGCATCGGGATCGGGCAACTGATAGGGCGACTTCAATCCGCGATTGATGGCCATCCAGGTTTTGCCGCCGTCATCGCTCCGAAATACGCCGGCGGCGGAGATGGCGACGTAAATCCGGTTGGCATTATTCGGGTCGAGAATGATCGTATGAACGGCCATGCCGCCCGCGCCCGGCTGCCAGAGGTGACCCTTGGCGCTGCGCAACCCAGGCAGTTCCTTCCAGGTCTTTCCGCCGTCCGTGGTTTTGAAAATCGCCGCGTCCTCCACGCCGGCGAAGGCGGTGTCCGGGTCGGTCGGCGACGGTTCGAGATGCCAGACACGTTTGAATTCCCACGGATGCTGTGTTCCATCGTACCATTTGTGCGTGCCGATCTCGCCGGCGTACACGAACTTGTTGCTTTCACCCTTCGCAAAGCCCTCCGGGTTTTTTAATTCCTCCGGGCTGCTGCCCGGCGTGTTCCACGTCTTGCCGCCGTCGTCGGAACGCTGGATGATTTGTCCGAACCAGCTGCTGGATTGCGACGCAAAGAGTCGGTTCGGGTCCGCCGGCGAGCCTTTGACATGGTAGATTTCCCAGCCCGCGAAATGCGGGCCGCTGACCTTCCAATGCTTGCGCTTCCCATCTGCGGTGAGGATGAACGCGCCCTTTTTTGTGCCGACCAGAACTCGAATTTTGCTCATGGGGTGCTTCGTTTGAAGTTCAAGGTTCCAGGTTCAACGTTCATGGTTACGAGCTTGGCCGGACCGGTTTCGGCCAAGTTTCGACAGTGAACAATTCCCAGAGGAATTTTCAACTGACTCGTTTATTTCTTGGCTGATTTTTGGCCGGTCCCCTATGGGAACTTAAAAAAGTGTTCTGCGGCACCGACGTGAATATCGTGCAAGAGGGGGTTCCGGCCGTCATTCCGGCGGAAGCGTGCTACCTCGGCTGGCAGGAATCGTTGGCGCTGCTGAAGAGGCTGGTCGAGCCGGAAATCCCGGATTGAGGCTCCGATCGTTTAATGCGCACTTTCCTCTTCCGTCTCGGCGTGGCGAATGGCCGGCGGCGTGTCTGATTCGAAGGCCCAGCGAATGCGCTTTGCCACCTTGTCTCCAATACCGGTTATCCGGATATTCGTTCATCGCACCACATGGTAGCAGCGTTTTGGGGGGCTTGTCCGATTGTGGGCGTTTTTAGGGACAGGCCAAAAAAACGCCTTGCCCGCCCAGGGGGTCTGGTGACTTGAGCCATTTTTGCTTGCCGGGGGTTGTGGCGGCCCCGTAGTAATGACCGTTCCAACGGTTGCGAAGCGGACCTTGCACGCTCGGATCGTGGATGAAATTGCCCGGTAGCTCAGTGGCAGAGCAGGTGACTGTTAATCACTTGGTCGCTGGTTCGATCCCAGCCCGGGCAGCCATTTAACACCAATAACTTATGGTGTTTTAGTTTTTCACTAAAAAAACTACATTCCGGTTACATTCCGGTTTTCAAAGTCCTGTCCCACCCCATTTCCCGGCTCTTTGTCCGACAGCTACGCGCGCGCGTAGTGCTCTGAAATGCCCTTTTCGGATGCCATCTGCCATCCTGGGGTTGGCCGTTTCTGACCAGATTCCGGTTGCGGGGAGCCTGCTACTCCATTGCTACCGCCCTGGTTTGGTCGGTCCCTCAAAATCCCCGGCTGTCAGCGCCAGACCTCCTTTGTCCGGGTCTTCGCGCCCGTTATTCACCCGTTTAAACACTGTTATTGCCCTGTTATCGGGCGACCGTGCGGCCTCGACAATCTATCAGAGTCCACAAGCCCTTAATTTGATATTGATTTGTTCTCAAATTCGAGGGCATCGGGCAACCGTTGACCGTTGATGCCGTTTGTGAGTGCGGGAAGATGGTCTGCGTCGGGGTCATCCGGGTCTTCGGGCATTTTCTCGGTAGGCAGACGCGACAAGCGCATCTTCGCCTCGCGTGCGATCATATCCATTACCGCTGCCACGTCGGGAACGAGGGGCGAGGCATTCACGTCGAGCGATTGCCCCGGCTTGCCGTAGCCCCGGTCAAGGATGGCCTCGGCAGCACGCACCCGAGCCACAGGAGAGGCATCTGCGTCCTGCATGATAGAAACGATGCAAGCCAAAGCCATCCTCGTATGCTTCCGGGCCAGCTCGCCGAGGGCGAAGTCGGATTTCGGGCGTCCGCCGGGGTTTCCTGATTGGCCGGGTTGAAAGCGCATGGGCATTGCCTGTTAGCCGGGACGCATGACTCCGAATTCCTGCCCTCTAATTATCTTTGCCCAATCAGCACCCATCAGCCAATCGAACCATTCCCGATCAATTGCATCCAATTTGGACAGTAGGCTTGGTTCACACGCCACAACCAGCGCGATCGAATTTGAAAACACACCGTTGACATCCTCTCGTATCCGCGCCGCTACCTTTCTATCGTAGTGGTCCGCCGCCAATGCTAATGTCCCAGACGGATGTACAGCACCGATTGCCGGATGAACCTCGGCCGATAACGCACCGTAAGCTACTGCTAAGTTTATTGCGGCTGCTATTCCAATCCCAGATTTTTCAGTGCGCATTAAACTCTTCGCATACGCCCGATAGAATGAAGGAAGACCGTGAGCACCGGTCGCCAGAGGGTCGTCCAGCAAATTGTCTACCAGCTTCCCAGGTTCCGTTAGAAACAATGCATGTTCGAGCGGATGGTCCACGAAATAAATATGCCAGTGACCGGACTCACGAACTTGGACCACTTACAATAAGAGACTGAGCGGGTTGTTGGTTGCTTCTGAGGGAGTGGTTGGGATTGGGAACAATGGCAAGCTCCCGACGGAGGGAAGGCCCGGCT
>JBEKQH010000200.1:0-4543 GCA_049519915.1 Opitutaceae bacterium | reverse complement strand
AGACCCGCGAAAATTATCGGTCGGTTGAGCAGGTGTGTCAGGTTCATGGGGCGGTTTTTTTTGATTGGCGGACGAGAGCAGTGCCGACGAGCACAACAAGTCCGCCGCAAAAAGTAAAGGCCAGCCGGCCGGCCGGCGGATTTGGAATGAGCGCGAGCAGACAGATCGCCACCCCGTAGGGAATGCACAGCCAGCCGATGAGCCATGATTGTTTGCTGTCGGTGGCCGCGCTCGATTCTTCCCGGTCGTAATCGACGGGGGTCTCAATCTTGCGCGAAAACTCCGCGATGGCCGCCTGGTAAGCGCCCGCTTCGCGGTTGTAGAAAAACCGGGTGAAACAAAACCAGGCGGTGCAGACCCCGGTGATCACCAGGGCGGCGGCGCCTTGATTCCAGTTTTGATGCTCCCATGGGCCGGGATTAACGTGCGAAGGGTAAAAGAGATGCATGGCCCATCTAAAGGTAAAGTGCTGGCGAGTTTCATAGCCAGCGATAAAACCGACCAGCCACGTTGTCCAGCCCGACCATGCCGGCGTTCGCCGGATGAACAGACCCAACACCAGCGGCATGGCCTGGGGCAACGTGACGAGAATCCCGAAATCGAGGTTGAGTCTAAAAAGCGGGAGATTGGGCCGCTGGCTGGCCACCGTGGCCAGCGCGATGATGACGACGCCGAGCGCCACGGTTGTGATCTTCCCGGCGATGAGCAACTCGCGCTCGGCGGCTTTGGGGCGCAGGATCGTCTGATAGAAGTTCTTTATAAAAATGCCCGAGTTGCTATTTAATCCCGCGTCCATGGCCGACATCGTCGCCGCGAAGACGCCCGTGACGAGCAGCCCCACCATACCCACGGGCAGTGTCGCGGTGGCCATGACAAAGTAGGCTCCTTCCTCCGGATGGCGCAGCCGCGGATAGACCTGGGCCAAGTCGGGATACAGGATCGTCGCCGCCATCGGCGGTATGAACCATATGACCGTGCCCATCAGCATCAAAGCCGTGGCCAGCAAGGCGGCCCAACGCGCGTGACGGCTGTCCTTCACGCAGAGGTAGCGTGGAGACTCCGAGAGGTTGTTCGTCGAAATGAACTGCTTGAGCAAAACCGCCACCCCCCAGAGGAGCAGAAAATCTTCGGAGAAAAGTTTATGGAAATCCAGGCGGGTGGCTGAAAGGTGGTGGGCGAGGGCCATCGGGCCGCCCAACTTGGCCACGACAAAGATCATGGTCACGAAGGTCACCGGCATGAGGATGAGCACCTGGATGAAATCGCTGGCCACCACGGCCCAGCTTCCGCTGAGGAGCGAGACGATCGTGACGGTGGCGCCGGCCAGCAAAATGGTCTTGGTGACATCTAGGCCGAAGGCCGCCGAGAAAAACACTCCCAGCCCATAGAGCCAGATGCCGGCGTACATGGTGCGCAAGACCAGCGTCAACCAGGTGAAAAACTGTTCGTTGCGCGCGCCAAAGCGCGCCCGCACCGCCTGCATGGCGGTGACGACGCGCAATTGCCGGATGCGCGGCGCAAAATAAAGCGCGTTCATCCCGAATCCCACGGCGTTGGCGAAATAGATCACCAGGATCGGCCAGCCGTCGCCGTAGGCCCGGCTCGCCGCACCGGTGAATGTCCACGAACTGAACGATAGCATGAAGGCCGACCCGCCGGCCATCCACCACAACACCTGCCCGCCGCTGCGGAAATAATCGCTCACGTTGTGCACGAACTTCCGGCAGACCCAGCTTACCGTCAGCAAATAGACGAAGTAAAAGCCGAGGACCGCATAATCGACGGGGTGCATAAGGGTAGAGGAAACAGGATTTGATGCCCCGCTTGGAGGGTCAAGCCCCTAGCAGCGTGTCGGGCTTCGCCTCCACGCTGCTAAAACCAAAATGGCTCTGCCATTTTGGAACCGACTGGCAGCCTCGGCTCGCCACGCCGCAAACTATTCGTAAAGTTGATGCAAAGTATTAATAACTGGCGCGCATTAAAACTGAGCGCACTTGAAGAAGACGCTGACGCCAGAGAGGTTGGGTTTGGGCGCCTCCCGGCGGCTGAGGCGACCGATTTTCGACCCGGTCTTTTCCGAAGCTATTCTGACGCTGCCGGCTGCGAGTCGCGAAAGGTGCGGATATTGAAATCCAGTTGGCTTCCATCCGGATAAGAATTCAAAGTCGCAATAAATTACATATTTGTGGCGCCTCGTGGGAGGTTTAGACTTGTGTCTTTTCCCAGCCGTAAGGTATGACTTTTGTGAATCCTTAGCATTCGTTATCCCCATGATGCTCCATAAATGTTTCCTTCTGCCCCTCGGATTTTTAATTGCCTCGACGCTCTCCGCCCAGACGACGACGCCGCTGCTCAACGACAATTTCACCTCGGGCACGAGCGGTGTCTTCCCTACTTCTGGCAATCCTGGTATTGGTACGCAAAACACTCCCACCTCAGCGGAATGGTTTTCCCAGGGTTCCTCCACCGCTAACGGTGTCGATACCTACACCAATGGCGTCGGAATCACCGATCTCGGAGCGAGCGCCAGCGACGGCGTGACGGCATATTTCGAGGCTCCGGGTAGCTACGTGGCGCTTTCGGTCGGCGATACGTTGACCCTGACGGTCAATTTCAATTTCAGCACGGCGACCGCACAACCGGCCGATTCTGCGAGCCAGTTCCGTATGGGGCTTTTCAATTCGGGCGCCACCGCTACGAACGGCCGCCAGACCACGGTTGACACCGGCACGACGACCACGACCACCTCTGCGTTCTCGCCCAAGAATTACACGGGCTTTTATGCCGATTTCAATCCGAACGACGCGGGCGGCGGCACTGACAACTCAAGCGTGCTGTACTACCGTCCGGTCGGAGCCAACACCAACTGGATTGGCTCTAACACCGGTTCAACCCAGGTGGGTCCCACCCAAACCAATGCGGCTGTCCTCACCGGATGGGCCACGGATACTTATCAAGCTGTGCTCACGCTTGTTTACACGTCAGCTACGACTGAGACCGTTACGTTTGACATCTTCGATGTCTCCACCGGAGGCACCGAAGCGGCCAGCGGCAGCTATCTTGTCACCGGCACGAGCACGGGCCTTGTGACTTCGTTTGATGGGCTTGCCGTTGGTGGTGGCAATGGTACTGTCGGCGTCGATCCGATCACGTTCACCAAAGTTCAAGTTACTTACGTTAAGAATACAGCGGACACACCGAGCATCAATCCGGGGAGCGGCACCTATACGGGTGCACAGACGGTGACGATCCATAGCGGCACCGCCGGCGCCTCAATTGTTTATACCACGGATGGTTCCACGCCGACCGAGAGCGGTTTGGCGCCCCTCAATGGAATACTCTACACCAGCCCATTTACGGTTGGTACCGCCGTCTCTCCGCTCACGATCAATGCCATTGCCTTTAAGAGCGGCTTGAGCGACAGCGCCGTGGGGAGTATCACTTATACTTTTAACACTCTTCCAACTGCGCCCGTGATCCAGAACCAGCCGGTCACCCCCCAGCCTGTCCAAATCAATGGTGCGGTAAAATTCGTCGGCGCAGCCTCGGGCTTTCCAGCCCCAACCTACCAATGGTTGGAATCGGCCGATGGCGGGGTGACTTGGAAGAAACTGAGCGACACGAGCAGCGGGCCAAACGAGATCAGCGGGTCCTCCACGAACACTCTGACCATCAGCGACGTTAACACCTCGCTCAGTTCGGACGAGTTTGAGTATACCGCGACCAATGGCTCGGGGACGGCGACCAGCAACGTATTCCAGCTTTCCGTCACCGCGGCGCTGTTTCCCGCCCCTTCCTGTATCATTATAGACCCGTCGGGCCAAAATCTTTATGTGGGTGACAGCTCCAACAATACGATTCAGAAAATAAATCTGGCTTCCGGTGTTGTCAGCTTGGTGGCAGGCTCGGCGACGGGCGCAAGCGGATCGGCCGATGGGGCGGGCGCGAGCGCCCTCTTCAACCAACCGGATGGTTTAGCCATGAATGCCACCACCGGTAATTTGTATGTCGCGGATTATGGCAACTCGACCATCCGCCAAATAACGCCTGGCAGTGTCGTCACTACCTTTGCGGGCACAGCCGGAAACCACACTTACCAAGATGGAACGGGTGCCAATGCCCATTTCAATCTGCCGGTTGGAATTGCCCTCGATGCTTCGGGCAAGCTTTATGTGGCCGATTCAGCGGATGAGGAGATTCGCGCCATCACCCCGGGTGCCGTGGTTTCCGATTTTGCCGGCACCCCGCTTATCATTGGGGCGAACAACGGTCCGTTCAATCATCCTTTCGGGGTAATTGTCGCCACTGCCTCCGGCTATCTCGATTCGGGCAACATCTACGTTACCGATACGAACAATGATGCGATCTACCAAATCACGCCGGCCGGCGTCCTGAGTACCAGCCCGATTGCGGGTGTGCCAGGAGGAGCCTCCTGGTCGGATGGCACGGGCACCGGCGCCACGTTCAGTGGGCCAAAAGGATTGGCCGCAGACGGCAAGGGCAATCTTTATGTGGCGGATACCGGTAACAACGTCATTCGAGA
>JBEKQH010000199.1:0-4544 GCA_049519915.1 Opitutaceae bacterium | reverse complement strand
CGAGCGCGGGAAGGTGTTTTTCATGGGGTGGGCCGAGTCGCGGCCAAATTCCATCATGGATTATGGGTTGGCGAGACTCGTGTGGGTGGAAGCTTGGACGTGAGTTTCTTGCCTGGCTGGAAAAGCCGGCAATCGCGCTCTGACGATAAGACATAAAACTGGGCCTCGTCACATAAAATCGAACGCGCTCGGGTCTAACAAGGTCGAAAGGTTACACTTCAGTGACGATTACGCCTCAATTTCAGGTCGCTTGCACCTGGTGGACAAAAACGGGCGCGATTCATTGAAACACTTAACGACCTTATATAGGTTGCCGATCCTCCTTCGTCATTGGGAACGGGTGACGACGACCCATTGCAAACGGCTGACTTCCGTGAGCAACCAGGGCCGCTTACTAACGACTGATAACCGGACTCACGCTTTGCCTTTGACCCTGCCCGACGGGCGCGAGCGGCCCGGATATTCCCTCGTCGCGGGCAGCTTCGCCGCTTTTGTGAATTTGCCAGATTTGAGAGTGTGGATCTGGTCGCGCAGCACCGCCGCGCGTTCGAATTCCAACTTCGCCGCCGCCTCGGCCATCTCGTCTTCCAACTCGGCGATGACCGCCGCAACGTCGTCCACGTTCTCGGCCACCGCCGGCTCGTCGCGTTCGCCGCTGCCGTCGTAGGTATGCAGGCTTGCCTGGGCTCTGCGTTTGACGCTGCGGGGGGTGATGCCATGCGCTTCATTGTGGGCCATCTGCTTCGCGCGGCGGTGTTTCGTCACGTCGATTGTGCGCTTGATCGAGTCGGTCAGCTTGTCCGCATAAAAAATCACCCGGCCTTTTTCATGCCGGGCCGCGCGGCCCGCCGTCTGGGTCAAACTCGTCTCGCTGCGCAGGAAACCTTCCTTGTCCGCATCGAGAATGGCGACGAGCGCGACTTCCGGCAGATCGAGTCCCTCGCGCAGGAGATTGATGCCCACCAGCACGTCGAAGTTGCCGAGACGCAGATTGCGCAGAATTTCCACCCGCTCGATCGCGTCGATGTCGCTGTGCAGATATTCCACCCGGATTTTCGCGTCGCGGAGAAAACTCGTAAGGTCCTCGGACAGGCGTTTCGTGAGGGTCGTCACCAGGACGCGTTCTCCCACCGCGGTGGCCCGCTTGATTTCGCCGATCAGGTCCTCGACCTGCCCTTTCGTCGGACGCAGGGTTATCTCCGGGTCGAGCAGGCCGGTCGGCCGGATGACCTGCTCGGCCACCACGGCGGAATGCTCCAGTTCGAACTTCGCCGGCGTGGCCGAGACAAAGACGGTCTGTCCGGTGATCTGCCGGAACTCCTCGAAGCTCTGGGGGCGGTTGTCGAGGGCGGACGGCAGGCGAAAGCCGAAATCGGCCAGCATTTTTTTCCGCGCATAGTCGCCGTTGAACATGCCGCCGATCTGCGGCACGGTCGCATGGCTCTCGTCGATGAAGAGCAGGAAATCCTTCGGGAAGAAATCGATGAGGCAGAACGGGCGATCGCCGGCCTTCCGGCCGGTCAGATGCCGCGAATAATTTTCGATGCCGCTGCAGAAGCCCATCTCCTGCAGCATCTCCAGGTCGTAGTTCGTGCGCTGGCGGATACGTTGGGCCTCCAGATACTGGCCGTTCTTCTCGAAGAAAGCCACGCGTTCGTCGAGCTCTTGCTTGATCGCGACGATCGCCGGCTCGAGGCGTCCGCGCGTCGTCACGTATTGGTTCGCCGGATAGAGGTCGAATTGCTTAAGCGGCTGCAGCACCGCGCCGGTCAGCGGCTCGATCTCGGTGATCTTTTCGATCGCATCGCCCCACAGCTCAACCCGCAGGGCGCTCTCGCTGTAGGCGGGCATGATGTCGATGACGTCGCCGCGCACGCGGAAACGCCCGCGCTTGAGCTCGAAATCGTTGCGTTCGTAAAGGTTGTCCACCAGCCGTTCAAGCAGTTTGGCGCGGCCGATCGATTCGCCCAGCCGGAGCTCGATCCGCAAGGTCTTGAAATCCTCCGGCGAGCCCAAGCCGTAGATGCACGAGACGCTCGCGACCACGATCACGTCGCGCCGGCTCACCAGCGCGCTCGTGGCCGAGATGCGCAGGCGCTCGATCTCCTCGTTGATCGACGAATCCTTCTCGATAAAGGTGTCGCTCGACGGGATGTAGGCCTCGGGCTGGTAGTAATCGTAATAGCTGACGAAGTATTCGACGGCATTGTCGGGAAAGAAGCTTTTGAATTCCGAGTAAAGCTGCGCCGCCAATGTTTTGTTATGCGACATGACCAGGGTGGGCCGCTCGCAGCGGGCGATGACGCTCGCCATGGTGAAGGTCTTGCCCGAGCCGGTCACGCCGAGAAGCGTCTGGTCGCGGTGGCCGGCCTGGATCGAGCGCGTGAGCGTCTCGATCGCCTGCGGCTGGTCGCCGGTGGGCTCGTAGTCGGCCTTGAGAGTGAAGAGCATGATTTAATTCAGAAGCCGGAAAGCCAGGGGCCTTACTCGACGCGAGAGTGCCACTCACGACCGACCCGCCTGACCTGCAATGTCGTGGCAGCAAAGTTTAACAGCAAGCCTAGGGAGCCGTTTGCCGCTTTCAGGTAGGATCGCATCGTCGCGAAGAAAATGTCATGCAATTCGGTCACTGCCTTCAATTCAACCACCACGCCTTCCCCGACCAACAAATCCAAACGGTGTTCGCCCGCTTTTTTCCCCTGATAATTGATTTCAACAGGCATTTGCCGTGTAAATTCAAGCCCGGATGCCGCCAGCTCGATGCACAGCGCCTCTTCGTAAACGGATTCCAGGAAACCAGGGCCGAGCTCGCGATGCACACGTATCGCTGCCCCAATTATTCTCCCGCTTAAATCTGATTCCACTTTTTTCATGGTTTCCCGGCTTCTTGCTTAAAACTATTCTGGTTTTATATAATATCATGGTTTTCTGGCTTCTGAATTCGGAAGCCATCAATTCCGCATGAAATCCATCAGATCCCAAAGATTTTCAGCAAGCGGCCCCACCCTTTCGACCAAAATTTCCGCGTGCCTTCCGCCGGCAGGCGCCGGCACAAAAACAAACCCGCGCCGGAAAAACCGTCGTCAAAGAGCGGATCCACGTTGCGAAAATAAGCCATAAACCGTTCCGCCCGCACCAGTCCGAAATCGAGACTGGGAGTGAAGGCAATGGCCATATCCCGCTTGGCGCGCCGGATCGGCCGCGTCGGCCCCTCGCGCTCGGCCAGCCGCTCGACGCGCAGGCCCGGCGAAGCCGCGACCAGCAGACGGCACGGGCCGGCGAATTCGAAGAAACGGAATTGCGCGCCGATCCACGAGCGCCAGTGAAAAAAACGCCAGTGCCGGCGGATCCTCAGCCGCGTGTCCCGACTGAGGATCACCGCCTGGAGGAAACTCGGCCGCAAGACCAGCGAGCTGCCGTCGGGCACGGACACGAGCGCCAGTTCCATCGGGGTCTCGTCATTGCGGGCGAACGTGACATGAAGTTCCCGGCCGGCCCGGGTATTGCGCAGCGCCACCAGATCGAACAAGCCGCACGCCAGGCACGTGACCGGCAGGCGCCAGTCGAGCAGGATGCGGGTGTGTCGCCACAAGCCGTCGTCCACCTCCTGCAAAAACGCCTCCTTCACCCACAGGCGTTCGCCCGGCCAAAGCAATAGATCGAGCGAACGTCCGATCTCGCTCACTTGCGGCCAGGCGACCGGGTCGTCCGACAGCCGCACCGGTCGGCCTTGCTCGACCAGGCGGGCCAAGCCGAAAAAAATGAGCAACTTCCCCAGCGTGGACCCGAAAAGATACAGTCCAAGAGCGGCCGCCAGGTACCATTTTGCCAGGTCCCAGGCGAGCGTCAGATAGTGCAAGGCCCGCGAGGGATGGGATTCGGCCAACCGGATTCGTTGGTCCAGCCGGTCGCGGTCGATTTCCAGGCCGTCCTTTTGCCATTGGGCCCGGACGAGATCCCGCTGGCTCTTGACCTCGCTCACTTCCGTATCGTGCTTGATCTGCTCCGCCCGGACCAGCCGGTCGGCATAGGCGCGCTGCCGGTCGCGGTCGCCAAACCACCGGCCCCACCAGCTCTGCAGCTTGCGTAGTCCCGCGATGGTCTTGTCGGCCAGTTGCTCGCGCGCCTGCAGTTGGGCGAGCACGGACTGCAATTGCGCCATGTTCTGGTTGACGTGGTCCAGATCGACGGCCGTGCGCTGACGCTCGTCGGAAAGTTTCGCCAGATAGTCCCGTTGCACCGTGGTAAAATCCGCCGGGTCCCGCCAAAACAGCCACAGCGCGCAACCGGCCAGCCCGAGCAGAGCGATCATGAGCCCGGTGGCGAGTTTTCGCGCGAGCCGGTCGGCCAGGCGATGGAACGAGGATGACATCTGCAAATTACGATGCCACGAAAGCATCGGCTCTTTCAACCGCCCAATTCACCTAGTGTAGTGTCCCGCAAATAAGTGCCCATAAGCGCCGAGCCGGTAGGATGGCCGGATGTCACGAAAAAGTGTGCCGGTGGTTTTGACGGACGCGGAGCGCGTTCGCCTTGAGCAATGG
>JBEKQH010000198.1:0-4558 GCA_049519915.1 Opitutaceae bacterium | reverse complement strand
CTCGGCGTTTTGCCCTTGTTTGATCCCCCGCGGGAAGATGCCAAGGCGACCATCGCGACCGCGCGCCAAATGGGAGTGAAGATCAAGATGGTGACGGGCGATGCGCTCGCGATTGCCCAGGAAACCGCCAAAAAGTTAGACATGGGCACAAATATCCTCGATGCCGGCGGCCTGGGCGACGCAAAGAAGCAGGAGAGCGCGGAGGTGTCCGAGTCCATCGAGAAGGCGGACGGCTTCGCCCAAGTGTTTCCAGAACACAAGTTTCACATCGTCGATGTGCTGCAAAAGCGCGGCCATATCGTCGGCATGACGGGCGACGGGGTGAACGACGCCCCCGCGTTGAAAAAAGCCGACTGCGGCATCGCCGTCTCGGGCGCAACCGACGCGGCCCGCGCGGCGGCGGCCATCGTGCTGCTGACGCCCGGCCTGTCGGTGATCATCGATGCGATCAAGGAGAGCCGGAAAATTTTCCAGCGGATGAACAGCTACGCGATCTACCGCATCGCCGAGACGCTGCGCGTATTGCTGTTTATGACGCTGTCGATCCTGGTCTTTAATTTTTATCCATTGACCGCAGTGATGATCGTGATGCTGGCGTTGCTCAACGACGGCGCCATCCTGTCCATCGCCTATGACAATGTTAAGTACAAGGATCAACCCGAGGCCTGGAACATGCGCATGGTGCTGGGTATCTCCACGGTGCTGGGCGTCATCGGGGTGGTCTCCGCCTTCGGCTTGTTTTATCTCGGCGAGCGGGTCTTTCATCTCGACCGCGCCCACATCCAGACCCTGATGTATTTAAAGTTGTCCGTGGCGGGGCACCTGACGATTTTCCTTACGCGCACGCGCGGCCCATTTTGGTCTCATCGTCCGGCGCGGATTTTGTGGGTCGCTGTGCTTGGCACGCAAATCATGGCGACGTTGATCGCAGTTTATGGGATGTTTATGACACCCCTCGGCTGGCGTTGGGCCGGATTCGTATGGGGCTATGCGTTGCTATGCTTTCTTGTGAATGACCGCTTGAAACTGCTCGCGTATCGGATTTTTGATCCCGTCAAAACTGCCAAAGCCGGGCAAGACTCCGATTTGACGCCGCAGATCGCCGGTCGGGCTTATGAACTATATGAGCAGGAAGGCCGGCACGATGGCCACGCGGCTCAGGACTGGGCGAAGGCGGAGAAAGAGATTCGGAAATCGCGCAGTGAAAAGTCTTCATGAAAGATTCGAGTTCAGGGCCGGGTTCTTGCTCCCGCAGGCGCAGTTTGTCCGCCCAAAGGCGGCTGGCTGCGCTTTGGCCGCATTACCCTCTGGCCACCGCCCTCGTGCTGGTCGGTGCCCTCAATATTCTGGATGGATTGAGACTGCCCTTGACGGTATTGCAGCGAATCCACGCGCTGAACGGACTGGCGGAATCTCTGTCCGCGTTGGGCGGCACCGTCCAGGTCATCCTCGGCTTGATGCTCGTGCTGGCGGGCATGGGATTGTTGCGGCGGATGGTATCGGCTTGGACGTTGTCGATGTTGTTGTTGACACTGGCCGTGGGCGTCAACGTGGCCCAAGAGCGATGGGGATTTACGCTCGCTTTCCAGGTTCTGCTTTTGGCGGCCCTGTATTGGACGAAAGATCACTTCATCCATCGGACGATCCTGGCCAGCATGGTGTTCTCGCTGAGCGGCGCCTTCGCCATCCTGGCTTATGGGATATTTGGCAGTTATCTGCTCGGGAAAGGCTTTCGCCCGGAAATTCAAGATCTGAACACGGCGTCTTATTTCACGATTACGACGCTTTCCACGGTCGGTTTCGGCGACATTGTGCCAGTGACGACCGAGGCTCGTTGGTTCGTGGTGTCGCTGCTGGTGATAGGATTGGGCGTGTTCGCCAGTGTCCTCGCGTCGGCGATCGGCCCCAAAATCTCAGGAGAATTCAACCGACTTTTAACGATTCAAATGAAAAAGGGTCATTTTTATAAGGCCATTCTTTTGCGAAATTAGAACTTATCCCCTAGAATAAAGCCGTTACATGCGCCCCACATCCGTTGCCCCTGCTCGTTTTACCCTCACGCGATATGACTACACTGCTTGGCTTCGCGTTTGTCCCCACCGCGGTCGATAGGTCGCATGGCCAGTCTTCTTTTTTCCGCTGCTGCCTTCATGGCAGCTTCGTTCGGCGCAACGTAGGTAGGCGCTAGCGGGACGCTGTTTTATCCGTCCCGCGTATCACTCAGTCGAATGGTCAACCCCAATAAATATCATGAAAGCAGAACATCCTATGGTCAAAACCTTCGCCGCAGTCGCCCTGATTTGCGGCTTTTCCGTGTCAGCTCACGCCCAGATTGGCAGCGGCTGGACACCCGACAACGAAACCTACACGCCCCAAACGTCGTCCGGTTGCACGATTACGCCGATTTCCGGGGGATTCGAATTCCACGTTCCCTCCGGTCACGGCCGGGCGGAGCAACGCGGCAATAATCTTCCCTCGACCACGACGAACCAATGGCAGGGGACCGGGACCCTCACGTCGTTCCCCTCGGGTTCGAACAAGATCACGCTTCATCAGGTTTTCGGTCCGGCACCGTCCACCCCGGACCTGATTCTCGACGAAGCCACGGGCGGATCGACCGGAGTTGAAATCATCTCATTGGAACAGGGCGACGCTGTTGAGGCGTCGATCCAGGTCAATGTGCCGTTTCAATTGAATACGATTTACGATCCGGTCGGCAACCTCATCACGATCTACGTCAATGGCTCGCAGACGGGCACGAAGGTTCCCAATTCGGGGGTCCACTACAACAAGTATGGCCAATACGTCTCACTCTCCGGCAGCGGACCGGCCACGATGGATTGGGTGAACGTTCAGTCCTGGGCCGGGGGCACCGGCAAAGGCGGCGGTGGTGGCGGTCCGTTCACCATTACGGCTGCGGCCGGCACCGGCGGCACGATCAACCCGTCTGGCGCGGTCTCGGTCAATAAAGGCGCCAATCAGTCGTTCACGATTACGCCCAATTCCGGATTCACGATCTCCGGCGTGACGGTGGACGGGGCAAGCCAGGGAGCCATCACGAGCTACACGTTCTCCAATGTGCAGGCTAATCACACGATCAGCGCCAGCTTCCAATCGTCGGGCGGGGGCGGCCCGTTCACGATTACGGCTACGGCTGGCACCGGCGGCACGATCAATCCGTCCGGCGCGGTCTCGGTCAATAAAGGCGCCAATCAGTCGTTCACGATTACGCCCAACTCCGGGTTCACGGTGTCCGACGTGATGGTGGACGGGGCGAGCCAGGGCGCCATCACGAGCTACACGTTCTCCAATGTGCAGGCCAATCACACGATCGGCGCTACCTTCCGATCGTCGGGCGGCGGTGGCCCGGCTGCACCGACCTTCAGCCATTCGGGGGGCACGTATAGCGGGGAGGTCCACGTCCGGATCACCGATGACACCAGCGGTGCGTCTATCTACTATACGACGGACGGTTCCACTCCGACGCAGAGCAGCAAGCCGGTTCCAAGTCACACCATCCGGCTAAAGAGCAACACTACCCTAAAAGCGGTTGCTATTGTCAATGGCGTTGCCAGCCCTGTTACCTCGGCCACTTACAAGATAAAGGACTAGCCCGGATGCATTACACCTTTTCATCCGATGATGCATCCGTTGGCTGGGCCTATCGGGCGCAGCCAAGCGACTTCGTCGCGGCTAGCCCCGACAGGGTCGGCCCACACAGGGTGAATCGATCACACGAAGACGTTTGATCGATCCAGGCTAGTCCTGGTTTGAGTTCGGTCGAAGGACATTTCTGACGAAGCGAGACACAATGGCGGGCCGATGAAGGCCCGCCATTTTTTTGCCAACAGTTTAACCGGCTGAATAATAGCGTTTTATTTAACGATACAAAGAACTATGCCATTGATTTGCATGGGACCGCCTATTGTCTAGGGTTCTTACCTCAGTTACCGACTGACGCGCGCCGCCGTGGCGGCGTTGGCCTCACCCCTCGTTAGAAATTCAACCCTATTGGTGTTATGAAAACGAAGAAACCTATCGTTAACGCACTCGCCGCAATGACTTTCATTTGCGGCTTGTCTCTAACCGCGCGAGCCCAACTCGGCGCGGGCTGGACCCCTGACAACGAAGTCTACATCCCCCAGACATCGGCCGGCACCTCCATCACGGCGATCACCGGAGGATATTCCTTTTCGATTCCGAGCGGCCATGGTCGCGCGGAACAACGCGGCAACAATCTTCCGACCACCACCACCAACCAGTGGCAGGGTCTCTGCACCATCGTTTCCTACACCGCGGCGGCCGACGAAATCTGCTGCCATCAGGTTTTCGGCCCGCCGCCGTCCACGCCCGATCTCATTCTGGACATCAAGCATTATGGCGGGGGGTTGGAAATGGACAATTTTCTGAACGGCGAGGAATTTCTCACGACGGTCCAAATCGGCGTTCAGTTCCAATTGAACACCATCTACGACCCGGTGGGAAATATGATCTATATTTACGTCAACGGCTCCGAGGTGGGGACCGAGGTTCCCAACGCCGGCGTGCACTACAATAA
>JBEKQH010000197.1:0-4559 GCA_049519915.1 Opitutaceae bacterium | reverse complement strand
GGCCCGCCGGCCGGAGGCCGCGCTCTCAACGACTGGCGCGATCTTTCCGGCGCGTCGCAAAAAGAACGAGATCTCATCCTCAAGATCAGCGGTTTCCACGAGACCGCGTGGGGCGCGCGCAGCGTGATCCTGGGCAGCGATTGCTCGCGCGAAGAATGGCAGGCGGGCGTGGACCAGGCGATCGAGCTTGCGCCGGCGAACCTGCACGTGCTGCAGGAATATAGAAAGCCCTGCCGGATCGAGCACCCTCTCTACCGTGCTGCGACCGAAGGACTGCCGGCTACGACGCCGGCTGAGAGGATGGTCCAAGCGCAGGCGGGCCGCTTGCGCCTCTGCCCCTATTATTTCGTGATCGAAGGCCGGGCCAAACTCAGCGGGGCTCTGGCGACGTTCTGCCCGCCCGACAAGAAAATCATCCATGGTATGCAGGACGCTGCGCTTCTGCCTTGCCGGAGGGTGGAGTGAGGGGAGACCAATCCGGCCAACAACATCAATGTTGATCCCAAGGGGGACTTGTCTTGTAGCCTTGTAGTGCGGCCATATTTTGGTTTTGGTCGCTTCATGCCCCGGTCCGCGCATCCCCAGCTACGCCGCTCCTCGTTTGGCCTGACTTTCCCGGCGAGCTTATCTCTTACGTTGAACGGTGGCGGTGAACGGCCGATTTTTTTGCCCCAAACGTCATGAGAATTTTTCATCTATTTGTCCTCAGCCTTCTTGTCGTTGGCTGCACCGACCGGTCGAATCAAGCCAAGGTTGCCGCCGTTCAGGAAGAAAACAAACGGCTCGAAGCCGAAACGATCACCCTGCGCCAGGATGTCGCGCAGCTCAAGGCGGACATGAAAAAGGACGAGGAAGCGGTCCTGTTTTTGCTGGCGAGAATGAACGAGGCCGATAATCCGAAACCCGCCCATCTATCCGGGACGGAGAGGGGTTTCGAGCTGGCCCGGACCGAATATGGCAGCTTTTTAGTTTCCATCGCCGACGTGGAACCCTATCTCGACGGGTATTCGGTCACCCTCTCAATCGGAAACCCGCTCGATGCGGACATCACCGCTGGCACGATTTCCATTAAGTACGGAACTTCATCGACGGCGACCCTTAACACAGTGACACAAGCGATTGATCAGCCGCTCATCGGCGGCCGTTGGACCGACGTGGTCATCGTGGTCGCGCCGGCCAAGGTCGAGGAACTCGGATATCTTGGGGTCTCTCTCGACCCCTCCGGCCTGTTTCTGCATCACGCGCAATAGGAATGGCTTGAGCTTGGTCGCCGTCGTCTAATTGTGGGCGGTGCCGGCTTCTTCGTAAACGCCGAGATGACGATAACGTTCGTAGCGGCTCTCTCGCAATTTTTCGGGCGTGAGGGCACATAGGTCGTTGAGGTGCTTTTGCAGTGTATATTTGAGCGCGGCCGCCGCCTGATCGGGATTATTGTGCGCGCCGCCCACCGGCTCGGGAATGACCTCGTCCACGATGCCGAGCTTTTCCAGGGTGTCGGCGTTGAGCTTGAGTGCCTCGGCCGCCTTGGGGGCGGCCGCGGCATCCTTCCAAAGGATCGCCGCGCAGCCTTCGGGTGAGATAACGGAATAATAGCTGTTTTCGAAAATGAGCACGCGGTCGGTCACGCCGATGCCGAGTGCGCCGCCGGAACCGCCTTCGCCGACAATGACGCAGAGGGTCGGCGTTCGGAGCATGGCCATTTCGCGGAGATTGACCGCAATGGCTTCGGAGACGTGTCGTTCTTCGGAGCCGATTCCGGGGTAGGCGCCAGGCGTATCGATGAAGCTGAGGACGGGCAGGCCGAATTTTTCGGCGAGGCGCATCAGGCGAAGCGCCTTGCGATAACCTTCGGGCTGGGGCATCCCGAAATTGCGTTCGATTTTCTCCTTGGTTTCGCGGCCCTTTTGTTGGGCGACGATCATCACGGGCTGACCGGCGAAAAGAGCCGTGCCGCCGACGAGCGCGCGGTCATCTTTGAATTGGCGGTCGCCGTGCAGCTCCTGGAATTTTTCGCAAATAAGGCCGACATAATCGAGCGCATAGGGCCGCTTTGGATGGCGGGCGATTTGCACGCGTTGCCAAGGCGTGAGGCTGGTGTAAATAGTGCGCTGGGTCTCCGCGAGCTTGCGTTCGATGGCGGAAATCTCGGTCGAGGCGTCGACATTATGCTCAAGGGTTTGCTGGTGAAGCAGTTCGATCTGTTTCTCCAGATCGCGCAGGGGCTTTTCAAACTCGAGCGTGTAAGAGGGCTTGTCCATGAAGCGGCGAAGGCTACAAACTCAAAAGGCAGCCTGTCAACGAGCGGAAAAGGCTGAAGGACGGACTGAAGAACTGAAAGGCTGACAATCGCGGAATGCCCGGCAAGCCTTCAGCCTTTCAGTCCTTCAGCCTTTTCCTCGCTCTTGAGCTGGTCTTTCCAGCCGATAATTTTGGCGCGTGCCCCGTGTTTTTCGGCGGTGGCCTTGTCGCCTTTCTCCATAAAAATGCGGGAGAGCGTGGTATGGATGAATAGATCGTCCGGCCGCAAGGCCGCGGCGTGTTCGGCCGCGGCGGCGGCCGCATCGAGGCGGCGAAGGGAGAAATTAATCTCGGCCAAAGCGTGCCAGGCATCGAAAGAACCAGGCTCGATTTCGGTGGCTCGGCCAAGCTTGGCCAAGGCGGCGTCGGTGTCGCCGAGCGTGTAGTCGAGGGTAGCGTCTTCAATCAACGTCTGGAGGTCGGATGGGTCCATCGGGCCAAAGGTAGCGGGTAATTCGATTTAGGCAAAAAGAACGGCCTTGGCCGTCCCGTGCCCCGGACGTAAACGACATCACGCTTTATTTTGAAGACACGCCCTATCGGCCGATCATTTTAGCAGATCGGCTTCGATTTCGATGGTGACGGCGACCTCGTTGCCGAGCGCTGTGCCGAGCAAAAGAGGACCGCTGACGCCGAAATCGGACCGATTGAGCGTGGTCGAAGCCTCCCAGCCGCAGAGTTGTGCGCCCCTCATGCCTGGCGTGAAACCGAGAAGCGTGACGTTGAGCACGATCTCCTTGGTCACGCCTTTGATCCTGAGATAGCCGGTCACGTCAAAGGTGTTTTCGCCGGTTTTTTTCCACGATTTGCTTTTGAAGGTAATGGTGGAGAACTTGGCGGCGTTAAAAAAATCGGGCGTCTTGAGATGCGTATCGCGTTTGTCGTTTTTGGTGTCGATACTGGCGACGTCGATCGTGGCGTCGATCGAACTATTCTCAAGGTTAGCGCGGTCGACCGTGACAATGCCGCTGAATTTGTCGAAATAACCCGGAATCTTGCTGACAAAGTGGCGGATGGTGAAACCGACCGATGAGTGAATAGGATCGATTTTATAGGTTTCGACGGCGGCTTGAACGGCGGTGGCCAAGACGAGGACAATGAAGAGAAGCAGGGGGCGTTTCATCATGGTTTTTAATGGGTTAAACGAAACAGGCATTAAAAGGATAATAGCGAATTGCGCAAGCGCAGTAAGGCAGGGTTCGTCGCTTTAAAAAGCGACGGTCACACGATCAACATGGCATCGCCATAACTGAAAAAGCGATATTCGCGCGCTATGGCATCGGCATAGATTTCCTGCAGCCACGCGATCCCGTCGGAGGATCCCGGCGAGAGAAAGGCGGCCACGAGACAGAGCAGGGTGGAGCGCGGCTGGTGAAAATTGGTGATGAGGGCATCGACTCCCCGAAAGGTCCGCGGCGGGTAGATAAAGAGGGCGGCCTCGCCAATATAGGCGTCATTAACCGCAACGGTCTGGCGTTCCAAAAAATCCTCGATGGCGCGCACGCTGGTCGTGCCCACGGCGATCCGGCGACCGTCGCGGGGAAGAAAGAGCGCGCGCTGTGCGGCGCCGGGGATCTCATAGATTTCCCGGTGAATGGCATGAGCCTCGACGGTATCGGCGGTGACGGGCCGAAACGTGCCGAGGCCAACCTGCAAGGTCAGGTCGGCGGTCCGCACGCCCTGGGCGGTGAGCGCGTCGAGAAGTCCTGGGGTGAAATGCAGGCCGGCGGTGGGCGCGGCGACCGCGACCTGCCGGACGCGGTCGGCGTAAACGGTTTGGTAGCGTTCGAGGTCGGTCGCCCGCTCTTCCGGCGTGCCGCGACGTTCGATATAAGGCGGCAAAGGCACATCGCCGAGCCGGTTGGCCATGACGGTGATCGGCTCGCCGGTGGACGTTGTGAAACGGACCAAGGCTTCGCCGCCGCTTTGTTGGGCGAGAATTTCGCCGCGAAACTCTCCGCCGGGAGCCGCAAAGATTGCTCCGGCCGGCAGTTTTTTGGCCGGACGGACGAGACACCGCCAAACTTCGCCGCCACGAGACGGTTCGGGCCGCAGCAGGAGGCATTCGACGGCCCCGCCGCTCGGCCGAAAGGCGCGCAACCGGGCCGGAAGGACGGCGGCGGTGTTGCGAAACAGCGTGTCGCCGCCGCGCAGAAATTGTGGAAGGTCGGCGAACCGGTGATGGGCCACGGTGTGAGCGGCGCGATCGACCACCAGCAGGCGCGACTGGTCGCGCCGGGCGGCGGGCGTTTGCGCGATGA
>JBEKQH010000196.1:0-4577 GCA_049519915.1 Opitutaceae bacterium | reverse complement strand
ATTCAGCCTTTCTAGGTGGAGCGGCTTGACCTCAAGACGCTCTCAGCGCGTTGAGGTCAACGCGCTCCACCCGCGCTGCCGCGCGAAACAGTTCATTGGCTTGTTCCAGGCAAGCCGCAGCAGCGGCTTGCTTAGGGTCTCTGGATGACAAATGGAGACGCCGCGTATGCCAGGTTCCTTGGCCGCGAAAGGCGAAGCCCTGAGCTTGTCGAACGGCGCGAAGGATGTCGGGCATTGGCACCTCGACGGGGTCCGCGGTCTTGCTGCCGCCACGCCGCCTGGCTCCGTCATTTTCAGCCGATAGCGACACGCGCTTTGTTTTAACGACCCGTCGCAAGGCACAGGCGAGCCGCAAACTTCATTCGTCTTACTTATATAGTTGTCAATATATTCTAATGTAACGGCCTTGGACATCGGAAAGCCCTCGCTTGTCCCGAGTTAACCCGCGGCGGGTTCGTCGAATCTGCCATCGTCGCGATTAAGGCGTTCGATCTTTGGCGGCGGACGTCGGCCCGAGAAACCATTGACTTAGCCTGGGTGCCGCGCGTCAATCCCAGCGCGTATTTTATAGAACTGACACGTTTTGCAGCCAGAACTACCATGAAAGAGCCCCATTCACATTCGTCCCATCCGTCCGGCGACAAAGGCTGGGTCGGTTATCGTCCCGAGATCAAGGTCCTCGATTGCACCGTGCGCGACGGCGGCCTGATGAACAACCATAACTTTCCGATCGAGTTTGTGCAGGCCGTTTATGCCGCCGACTGCGCGGCCGGCGTCGATTTTATGGAAATCGGCTACAAGGGCATGGCCGGCATGTACTCACGCAGCCAGTATGGCACCTGGAAGTTTTGCACCGAAGAGGACATTCGCAGCGCCATCGGTGAAAAGAAAGGCTCCACCAAGATCTCGGTGATGGCCGACGCCGAGCGCACCAACTACGACACCGACATCCTCCCCCGCGAAAAAAGTTTCGTCGATCTGATCCGAGTCGCCACCTACATTCACCAGATCCCCGCGGCGCTTGAAATTGTAAATGATGCCCACGCCAAGGGTTATGAGACCTCGATCAATATCATGGCCGTCTCCACCGTGCCCGAACAGGAGCTGGAAAGTGCGCTGGAGATCATTGTGCAGAGTCCGGTCAACGCGCTCTACGTCGTCGACAGCTTCGGTACTCTTTACAGCGAGCAGATCCGCGGACTCGTCCGGCGCTTCCAGAAATACACCGAGCCCACCGGCAAGGAGATCGGCATTCACACCCACAATAATCTGCAGCTCGCCTTCGCCAATACGATCGAAGCGATTATTCTCGGAGCCAACTATGTCGACGCCAGCATTGCGGGCCTCGGCCGCGGCGCGGGCAACTGCCCGTTGGAACTTGCGCTCAGCTTCCTCCATAATCCGAAATTCAAGATGCGCCCGATCCTGGAAGCCATTCAGAATACGGTCGAACCGTACCGCGAGAAGCTGCGCTGGGGGTTCGCCATTCCTTATATGGTCACCGGATACCTGAATCAACATCCCAAGGCGGCGATGCAGTTCATGGAAGGCGATAACTTCCGCAACGTAGTCGATTTCTACAACCTCGCGATCAAGGACAACTGATTCGGTATTGGTAGTTGGTCGTTAGAGAGTAATTGGCAGTTGGTAATTAGTGGTTCCAGGTTGCGTTTGAGACAGGCGGAGCGTTTGAGATCTGGGATGGCTCGCCAGGGACGCCGCGTTCCACCATTTTTGCGCAAAACGGTTCACGGTTCACCTAACGATCTCGGCGTTCAGCGCGGGCGCTAAATATTCGCGTCCTGCGGTCAGGTATTCGTGCGCCATCCGCCCATCAAATAAACGATGAGGCAAATCAGCAGGACCAAACCGAGTCCGCCGCCACCGATGGCAGGCCCGCCAAAGTAAAAACCGCCGCCGCCAAACAGAAGAAGAAGGACCAACATCAAGAGTAATATATTCATGGCGGCAAGGTAGCACACGACCGCAACAGTCCCAATGGGGTCTTGCCCTACTCAAGTTGGACGCGGAACTGCACAGACCCAGTTATGACGTCGGCCGGAAAGCTATTAATAAAGCAAGGTCTCTCTTGATAGATCACAAAGAAAAATGAGTCTTCAAAAATAAATATTCCCTCCGCGTTCTTTGTGATCTTTTGTGGCTGCAACATTTATTAAACCGCGCGGGCCGTCCTCCGCGATTGGAGGGCCATTCGTAGCGCAATCAAAAGACCCAACGCCGCGTAGAACCCCTTGCTCTGTGCGCCGCCTCCGCCTCCTCCGCTCACAGGCGCCGGAGAACCGGGAGGAGCGCTGACCGTCACGGTAGCCGGGGCACTCGTGACGCTTCCAACTCCGTCCGACACGGTGACCGCGTAAGAGCCGGTATCCGACGTTTGGGCATTGCTCTTGGAAAAGGTCGCATTCGTTTGACCGGAAATCGGCGCGCCGTTGAAATACCATTGGTAGGTCAAGGGGACCGTATTGCTGGTCGCGGCGACCGACAGCGAAAAACTCCCGCCCGTGTAGACTGTGGCTGATTGAGGCTGGGCGAAAATCGTGACCGAGGTAACAGACAACGCATTGATCAGCGCCGCGACATTCGGAACACCCAGGCCGGAGCATGGGTCGTAGCCTGGGCCTGCGCTGTAGACGCCATTATTGCCCGTCGTGATATCGGTGAATACATTCGAACCCGCCAGCGGATATATGTGGGGGCCCAGCAAGCCAATCGGGCCGAGGCCCGCGCTCGCGCGGGACTGGTTAACCATCGCACAAAACGCCGCCCAAACGGGGCTGGAAACGCTCGTTCCGTCGAAAACGGTGATGGATCCGTTCAGGAAGCCCAGGCAGCCATTGACCGGAGAGGCGCACGTGGACACGGCCGCGACGTCGGGCGTGCACCGCATCGAGGAATTCGTTCCGGTTTGCCAGCTCGGGGCGGAAAACACCCCGCTATAACCGCCGCCTGTAGCCATGCCGGTGTTCGCGATGTTATTCCACACCGTTTCGCTCGTGGAAACGTAATTGGAGTCGAAGGTGATGGTCGTGCCGCCGACTCCCGTGACGTTTGGATCGCTGGCCGGATAGCCGGCGGAAAGCGGCATGGAGGCGTTGTAGGCCCAGCGGTTGTTGACAAAACTCGGATTCGACCCGGCGTCGCCGGCACTCGCAAACACAGATATTTTCGCCGCCGCCAGCTGGGCGATCGACTGGGCGTAGAATTGAGCCGTTGCCGGCGCCATCGTGTCTTCGATCCCAATCCAACTTATGGAAACGATCGACCCCGCCGGCAGATTATTGATGACGTACGGCAAAGTGGCAAACACGCTGGGAGCGTAATAGACTCGGATCTGCGCCGCAGGGGCCAATGCGCCCGCCCATTCGACATCCAACGTGGTCTCGCCCGGACCGGTAGGGGTCCCCGCCTGCGTGGCGATCTGCGTGACATTGGCAATCGACTGGGAGACCCCTACGGTGGACCAATAGGTCGTCAGGTCGGAAGACAAGGCTGGCGCCTCATCCAAGACGGCAATCGTTTGGCCTTGGCCGGTCCAGGTTGAGGGCACGTTGTAATGCGCCGCAATATCGCTCGGCGCGGCCCCGTTATAACCTGGGATTTGGGCGGGCGACACCGCAGCGGATATCGGCGAATGCCTTGGTTGGATATGCGGCTGCAAACCATCGATGCCCAGCACCGGTCCGGCAATTTCCTCCGGGAGGCTCGGGGCGGTTATTGCGGAGGTGAACTCCCCCGCCGGATAAGCCGAGCCCTCCGGGATGCGCACGCGGGCGAAGGTCACGTTCATCGCCTGAGAAATCCGCGCCACCCGGCCGCGGGCAAACACCACCGTGTGGTTGCGATCCAAAAACACGACGTCGAATCCGTTTCCGGTCAACCAGGCCACCACCCGGTCGTAAGCGGACTTCAAGGGCAAATATCGAGCCTCCATCTCGGCCGGCGGGATCGCCTCCCCTTTTTCCAGCCGGGCCTGAAGCTCATCGAAGTCGCGCATTCGCAGGTGGACCGCGAACGTCAACGGCGCAGCCAGCTCCTCCGTTCGCAAGGTCGGGCGCATCACTTGCACATCCCCACCCATCTCCGCCGGCACCGCTCGGATGGAGTCAGGGAAAATGATGGGCGCAGCCGAGGCCGTCAGGGCGCCGACAACAAGGGCAGCCGCAATCTTGAACAGACGTCGGTCCTGTATCTTGCCGAAAAATTGTTTGGGGCATCTCATGGTGCGTTTCCAATGAACGTCTCGCGCTCAATGGGAATGAAAAGGGTGGCAGATTGACTCCCAGCAAGCTCGTGGACGTCCCCGAAAGCCGCCAAATTGCGGGAATACCTTATTCACGCAATCGCATTTCCACCCTTGCGAGATTGCCTCACGCTTCCAACACCTTGCAAACGGTTCGGGGTTTCTCTGCTGACACGGGGTGTCGGGCGTTTGCGACCGCCGCGAATACGTGGTTGCTTGCCTTCCTCAATCTCGATTTCACTACGGAATCTAAACCTATGCACCTCATCTTACCGCCCGCCGTCACGCGCCGAGTCAAAACCCTATCGTGCTTGCT
>JBEKQH010000195.1:0-4601 GCA_049519915.1 Opitutaceae bacterium | reverse complement strand
GGTCCTCGGCATCCTCGGTTCCTACGGCGTGGCTTGGTTCGGCATCCGCATCAACACTGTCTCCAATTCGCGGACGGCCTTTTCCGCGCTGAAGGGCAACCCGTTTGCAACCCTGGGCATTCCCCTGCGCTCCGGCATGAGCGTCGGCCTGTTGCTCGTGTGCGTGGAATTGTTCTTCATGATTTGCATTCTGGTTTTCCTGCCGCGTTCGCTCGTCGGCCCCTGCTTTATCGGCTTCGCCATCGGTGAATCGCTCGGCGCCTCCGTCCTCCGCATCTGCGGCGGTATCTTCACCAAGATCGCCGACATCGGCTCCGACCTCATGAAGATCGTCTTCAAGCTGCCCGAGGACGACCCCAAGAATCCCGGCGTCATTGCCGATTGCACGGGTGACAATGCCGGCGACTCCGTCGGGCCGACCGCCGACGGTTTCGAGACCTACGGCGTCACCGGCGTGGCCCTGATCGCCTTTCTGGCCCTCGCGCTGGTCAAGAACCCCTCCCTCTGCGCCATGCTCATCATCTGGCTGTTCACGATGCGCGCGCTGATGATCGTCACCTCGCTGGTCTCCTACTTCCTCAATCAGTCGATCAGCAAGGCCATCTACGGCAACAAGAAGGACTTCGATTTCGAAGCGCCGCTCACCCACCTCGTGTGGATCACGTCCGCCGTCTCGATCGCGATCACCTTTGTCGCCTCTAATTTCCTCTTGGCGCACCAAACCGGGATCGACCCGGACCTCTGGTGGGTCCTTTCGGTGATCATTAGCTGCGGCACCATCGCCGGCGCGGTGATTCCGGAATTCACAAAGATATTTGTCAGCACCAACTCCCGTCATGTGAAGGAAGTCACCAATTGCTCCAAGCACGGCGGCGCCTCCCTTAACATCCTGTCCGGCCTGGTCGCCGGCAATTTCTCCGCGTTCTGGATGGGTCTCGTCATCATGCTCTTGATGGCGGTCTCCTACTACTTCTCGCAGAATCCGGCGTTGCTCGGCCTGATGCCCACGAAGTTCTTGTTCGCCGCGCCCATCTTCGGCTTCGGCTTGGTGGCCTTCGGCTTCCTCGGCATGGGTCCGGTGACCATCGCGGTCGACAGTTACGGCCCGGTCACGGACAACGCCCAATCGGTTTACGAACTCTCGCAGATCGAGGCGCGCCCCGGCATCCGGGAAGACATCAAGAAAAACTTCGGTTTCGAACCCGATTTTGAGAACGCCAAGTACCAGCTCGAGAAGGGCGACGGCGCGGGCAACACGTTCAAGGCCACCGCCAAGCCCGTGCTCATCGGCACCGCCGTCGTCGGGGCCACCACGATGGTCTTCGGCATCATCATGCTGCTGCAGGGCCTCTTCGACGCCCAGGTCGCCTCGGGCATCGCCGGTCCGTTCAAGGAAGTCGTCAGCGCCTTGAGCATCGTCCAACCCGAGATCATCCTCGGCCTCATCATGGGCGGCGCGGTCATTTACTGGTTCACCGGCGCGTCCTGCCAGGCGGTCGTCACCGGCGCCTACCGCGCGGTCGTCTACATCAAGGAACACATGAAGCTCGACGCCACCACCGCGTCGGACAAGGACAGCAAGGAAGTCGTCGCCATCTGCACGCGCTATGCGCAAAAGGGCATGTGGAACATCTTCATCGTCGTGTTCTGCTTCGCGCTGGCCCTGCCGTTCTTCAATCCTTACTTCTTCATCGGCTACCTGATCGGCATCGCGTTCTTCGGCCTCTTCCAGGCCATTTTCATGGCCAACGCCGGCGGCGCCTGGGATAACGCCAAGAAGATCGTCGAGGTCGAACTCCGCCAGAAAGGCACCGAACTGCATGCCGCCACCGTCGTGGGCGATACGGTGGGCGATCCGTTCAAGGACACCTCCTCCGTCGCGATGAACCCGGTCATCAAGTTCACCACCCTCTTCGGCCTCTTGGCGGTGGAAATCGCGGTCACCATGACCAACCAGAGCCTGAAGACCGGTATTGGCGCGTTCTTCTTCGTCGTCGCGCTGATCTTCGTCTACCGCTCGTTCTATTGCATGCGCATCCCCGAGGAAAACTCGGTCAAGTCCTGAAGCAGCCGGAACTCCACCCTTAACCGAAAGAGCGGGCGATATCGCCCGCTCTTTTTTTGTGGAGGCCGGCCGCTTAAGAGCTGCCGATGAGGATGCCGGCCAAAAATACCAGCAGGCCGCCGACTACGATCTGGAAAATCGCCGCGAGCAGCGGCGTATCCATAAAATGCTTGCGCACCCACGCGATGACGCCGAGCTCGACCATGACGACACCGATGGCGACGGTGGTCGCGGTGTGGATATTTGACAGCAGGTAAGGCAAGGTGTGGCCGAGGCCGCCCAAGGCCGTCATGAGCCCACAAACAACGCCGCGGGCGTAGGGACGGCCGCGGCCGGTCAAGCTGCCGTCGTCGGAAAGCGCCTCGGCAAACCCCATGCTGATGCCCGCGCCGACGCTGGCCGCCAACCCGACCGCAAACGTGTCCCGGCTGTTCTGGGTGGCAAAGGCCGCGGCAAAAAGCGGCGCGAGCGTGGACACCGAGCCGTCCATCAGCCCGGCCAATCCGGGCTGGACCACTTGCAAGACGAAGAGCCGGTGCGCCGTGGATTGCTCTTCTTCGCTGAGCTGGGTGGAAGCGATCTTTTCGGCCGTGTTTTCATGCCGGCGCTCCTCTTCCGCCAGGTCGCCGAGCAGCTGGCGGATACCTGCGTCGGTCGCACGGCGGGCGGACAATTCATAGAAACGGCGGGTCTCGAGCTCCATGAGCGCCGCCTGCTTGCGCACCGCATTCAAGCCGAGCGGACGCGTCAGCCAGACGGGGCGCCGGTTGACAAACCCCTTCATGTCCTGGCGGCGAAGCAGCGGGATGTGTTCGCCAAAGCGTTCGCGATAGAGCGTCAACAGGCGGTGGCGGTGGCCGTCCTCGTCGGCGCGTAACGCCTCGAATTTCCGCGCCTGTTCCGGATATCCTTCTTTCAAGCCATCGGCGAAGTCCGCATAAATGCGGCCGTCCTCCTCCTCAAGGGAGATAGCTAAGGCGAGAATTTCCTTTTCGCTGAGGGAATCGAAGGTACGCATAAGGTAAGGCCTAGCCGGGCAATGGGTGAATCGACGCGCGTCGGCGCCCGGCACGCGGTATCGGGCAAATAGGGTAACGTCCGAACCGCGGCTCGCAACGCGTTTTTAAGGCGGCCCTGCCCTGCCGAGCGAACCGCCCAAAAGCGCCAAGCCGGATCAGGCATGGATAAACCGCGAATAGCGGGTATGAAGCTCTTCCGATTAATTTGAACCGCGAATGGACGCGAATAAACGCGAATTTCGACCTAAGAGACCGATCTCACTTCATCCTTTTTACCCAAAAGATACCGAACGTCTCAGTGCTAGAAACAGGCTTTTTCGATTTCTCAATTTATTCTGCGGTCAAAACAGAGGATATATTTGCGTTCATTTGCGTTCATTCGCGGTTTCCAAACAGCGGTTCGGCCTTGGCCCGCCGGGCTCTTCATCCAAGATGGAACCATGACGCCGCTCATCCTGCTCGCGCCGATCTTTATGCTCTTTGAGATCTGGCAGCTCGTTATCAGCGAGCGCTACCTCGGCATCAAACAGATCGCCCGCCATGCGGATCCGCGCGCGCTCGGCCTGCGCGAAATCACGGCCTTCTTCTGGAGCGCGGGATTGATGTTTTATTGGCTGTGGATGCTCGCCCTGCTGCTGACTCGCTTCAGCCGGGCGCTGGCGATCAGTCTCATCGTCATCACCCTGCTCGGATACTCCCTGCGCCGCAACTGCGGCCTCAAATGGGTGCTCGTCATCCTTACCTTTGAAGGCGCCCTGCGTATCGGCATGCTCGGGTCGCTCTGCGTGCTGACCTGGAGACGGCTGTAACGAGAAAGACTGAAGGCTGAAAACTGAATATTTTGAATTAAGGCTGCTTTACGATAGTGCCGCCTTTTTTGTTCAGCCTTCAGCCTTCAGCCTTCAGCCTTCAGCTTTTCCGTGGCCTTTCCCGAAATCATCCGCCTTTCGCCCAACCGCGACCTGGCTCCGCCCCACGAGTGCGCAGGCGTGCTGTTTCACCACAGTGTCGCCGCTTTCGACCTCGCGCTCGCCCGGCTGCTCGATCCGGCCAGCAAAGTCAGCTACCATGCGTTGATCGATAGCGACGGCACCCGATGCATGCTGGTCCCCGACCGGCACATCGCCTGGCACGCCGGAGCCTCGTCGTTTCTCGGCCGCACCCGGTGCAACGATTTTCTGCTCGGCCTCGCGTTCGCGGGCGACACGAATACCGCGCCGCTCACGAACGCCCAGCTTGCCTCCGCGCTGGAGTGGCTCGCGGCGCGCTGGACCCGCTACGGCTGGACCCTCGCTCGCATGACGGACCATCGCCAGGTTTCTCCCGGCCGCAAAGACGATCTTGCCCCAACCGAATGGGCGCGGCTGCACGCGGCCATTACCGCCAGATTTGTCTGACGGCCTATTCAGCCATACAATTGAACCGCGATTACCTTGGGGGTAGTTGGTAATTTGGCTTTAGTAGTTAATCTTAATCCCCAACTACTAACTACCAATTCCAAACGACCGCGCCCTCTG
>JBEKQH010000194.1:0-4602 GCA_049519915.1 Opitutaceae bacterium | reverse complement strand
GAGAGATCCCCTTGGGGAAACTTTCAACCACGGCGTCCTGCATTCTTAGGACTTGGTGACGGTAAGCCTGGCGGACCGTCCGCAGATAACGGTCATAACCGCCGTTTCTCAAAAATTCCGCCACGGCCAGGCCCGGTAACAACCCGCCGCGAAATGTGGTGGCCTGCTTTAACGCCTGCACCTGCGGCTGCCATCGGCCGGCGGCTATATAGCCGACGCGATAGCCTGGCGCGAGCGTCTTGGAATAGGAGCCGCATAAGATCACCGAATGTTTTAGATCGAAGGCCTTCAGGCAGCGCGGCCGCACGCTCTCATGTTGCAAGTCCCCGTAGGTGTCGTCCTCGATGAGGGGAACGCCGCGTCGGCCGCACATTTCAATCAAACGGAGCTTGTGCTCGTCCGGCATGGCGAAGCCGACGGGATTGTGAAAATTGGGAATGGAAACGCAGGCGGCAACGCGAGTTCTGCGCAGGGCTTGGTCGAGAACGTCCAGGTCCATGCCGTTCGCGCAATCGACCGGAATGGGCAGCGCCTTGAGTTGCAACGCGCGCAGCATGCTCACCAAGCCGAAATAGGTCGGCGATTCTACCGCGACGGTGTCGCCGGGTTGGCAAGTCGCCCGCAACGCAAGCGACAACGCTTCGGTCGCCCCAACGGTCACCATGAAATCGCCGGCCTGCAGGGCGCAGCCCCAATCCAGCGAGCGGCGCGCCAGTTCGCGCCGCAAGGTCTCGCTGCCCGGACCCGAATCGTAACCGATGCTGTCCGCACCCAGCCTTCGGCCGATCGTGGCCATGGTTCGGGTCAGCTTTATGCCCGGCAACAAGTCGGCGCTGGGCAAGGCCGCGCCCAGCGGCACGAGCTTTGCGTGGGAGTGGTCGGCTAACAAAGCTTCCACCGGATCGGGATCTCCGACCGGGGTGATTTTCGGCGCGACGGGAGATTTCATCGGTTCCGGCGTCAAATTCGCCAGACGTGCGCGAACGTAAAAGCCGGATTTGGGCCGCGCCTCGATCAAGCCGCGCGTTTCCAAAGTGACATAAGCATGCAAGGCGGTCGGGACACTGACCCGTTGCTGGGAACTGAATTGCCGGACCGACGGCATCCGGTCGCCGGCCCGCAAAGAGTGACTCTGGATCATTTCTTCCAGCAAACGAGCGAGCCGCTGGTAAAGGGGGCCGGTCGGGCTGGAACCGTTTCGATGCATGGGAAAAGTATGAGTTCCGCCCGGCGTTTGCCCAGATACAGAGGTCGACAAATCGAGGTTATACAGATTGCGAGTTTCTATCTGTTAAAGCAATAAAATCTAATACCTGCATCTGTTAAACATAGCCGAGGAAGGTCAGAGTGGCCTTGTGAAAAACAACGCTGCTTGGGGTCTAACGGTAGATCGCCGTGCGCCGACATTCCGTCCGCACGTCGTGGCGCATCGTCCGAACATCCCCGGTGAACTTATTCAAATGCCGCGCCATCAAGTTATCCGGTTGGGAAAGACCTCGGGTGTCGACCGCATCGAGGTCAAGCATGGCGCGGTTTGGCTGACGGGAACGCCGGCCAACGGGGACGTGATAGTGTCGACGGGCGAACATTTTGAATTGCGGGACAACTGGCCTTTTGTGATGCAGGCGTTGGAATGCACCGAGCTTCTCTTGCTTCGATCGCTTGAATGATGAACGCACCGCGAACCAACCCCCTAGGCCAACCCGTCGGCGCACCGGTCAAAAATTGGGCTCCGCCGCCCTTTCCGTCGGGCGAGACCATGGATGGACGTTTCTGCCGTTTGGAGCGGCTGGACCCGTCGAAACACGGTCGTTCGCTGTTTACCGCCAATTCGGCCGATTTGGACGGTGCGATGTGGACGTACCTGCCCTATGGGCCGTTTTCCGGGTTCGATGACTATTTGGCCTGGCTGACCGAAAAGGCCAAAAGCACCGACCCGCTTTTGTTCTCAATCGTTGAGCGGGCCAGCGATCGGGCGATCGGGTTAGCCGGTTATCTGCGAATCGATCCGGCGGCTGGTTCGATTGAGGTCGGTCATCTCGCCTATTCCCCTGCGTTGCAAAAGACGTCAATCGCGACCGAAGCGATGTATCTTATGATGAAAGGCGCTTTTGAATTGGGCTATCGTCGTTACGAATGGAAGTGCGACGCGCTGAACGCACCTTCCCGTGCGGCCGCCCTGCGCCTAGGCTTTGTCTTTGAGGGAATCTTTCGCCAGGCTACCGTCGTGAAGGGTCGGAATCGCGACACGGCGTGGTTTTCTATCCTGGATGGCGAATGGCCCCGCCTGAAAGATCGCTTCGTTCATTGGCTTTCAACTGCTAATTTTGACGAGGGTGGGCGCCAAAAGAAGCCGTTGGCCGCCTGCTAATCCGAATGCATCGTGCTTTTTCATGACCTTCGTCTTTCCGTGTGCTCATTGCCTCGACTCCGACCAAAGGATTCATTGGTCTTCCGCGCATGAATTTATTGCCGTTCGGAAAACTGCCGGCCTACCGGCCAAGAAAATTCGTCCCGCCATCGGCTGATCTCGGCGACTTGGCGCAGATCACCCCGCTGTTCGACCACCTGGAAAAACGCGTCGCGGCGTGCACGACGGCCGCCGAACTTGAACAGTGGTTGCTCGATTGGAGCGAACTCAGCGCCGCGATCGATGAAGAATCGTCCCGCCGTTACATCGCCATGACTTGCCACACGGACAATGCCGATGCGGAAAAATCATATCTGTATTTCGTTGAAAACGTCGAGCCGGCGATCAAGCCGCGCCAGTTCGCCCTGGAAAAAGCTTACGTCGCGAATCCGTTGCGCCGTCAGTTGCCGGCCCGGCGATTCCACGTCTTCGACCGCGAGGTGGAGAATCGCGTCGAATTGTTCCGTCCGGAGAACGTTCCTCTGGAAACCGAAGACAACAAATTGTCCCAGCAATACCAGAAATTGACCGGCTCGCTTACGGTCGAGTTTCGCGGCGAGGAAAAGACGCTGGCCCAGATGGGCCGCTACCTCGAAGAACCCGACCGCGCGTTGCGGCGCGAGGCGTGGGACTTGATCGTAAAACGGCGGCTCCAAGAGACGGAGAAATTCGACGGGATTTTTGACCAGATGCTTGAGCTCCGGACGCAAATAGCCCGGAACGCCGGGTTTGGAAATTACCGCGATTACGCGTTTCGCCGGCTTGGCCGATTCGATTACACGCCGAAAGAGTGCGAGGCGTTTCATGGGGCGGTGGAGGAGCACCTCGTGCCCATCGTGCGAGAGTTGCAGGCCGAGCGGCGGCGCCAATTGAAACTGGAAACGCTGCGCCCCTGGGACACGGTGGTTGATCCCCGGAACCGCCCGCCGCTTAAGCCGTTTGCCCAAGTCGACGAAATGGTTTCGCGCACGCAAAAGATTTTCGACCGGCTCGATGGCGAGTTGGGCCGCCGATTCCGCCAAATGCAGGAATTGCGGCTGCTGGATCTGGATAACCGCAAGGGCAAGGCGCCGGGCGGTTATCAAGCCACGCTCAACGAGGCGCGCCTGCCGTTTATCTTCATGAACGCCGTCGGCTTGCAGTCCGACGTGACGACGATTTTGCATGAAGCCGGCCATGCCTTTCACGCGCTGGCCGGCCAGGACGAGGATTTGTACGCCTACCGCGGCGCGCCCATCGAGTTTTGCGAGGTCGCATCGATGAGTATGGAATTGCTGGGCAACGAATTCCTCGAGGAGTTTTATTCCGCCGCCGACGCCAACCGCGCGCGCCGCTTCCATCTGGAAGCGCTGGTCGGTCTCTTTCCGTGGATCGCCACCGTGGATGCGTTCCAGCACTGGATTTACACCCACCCGGGTCACACCCGCGCCGAACGGGCCGCGGCGTGGCTTGCGCTCTGCGATCGATTTGGCGGCGAGGTGGATTGGGACGGGTTTGCCGACGCCAAGGCCAATCTTTGGCACCGGCAACTTCACCTCTTCCTTCACCCGTTTTATTACATCGAATACGGCATCGCCCAGCTCGGCGCCCTGCAAGTTTGGGCCAATTCCAAACGCGACAAGACGCAGGCCCTGCGTGCCTACAAACAGGCGCTCGCGCTCGGCGGTTCGCGCCCGCTGCCCGAATTATTTTCCGCCGCCGGCGGTTCCTTTGAATTCAGCGCCAAGACCCTTCAGCCGCTGGCCAAGATGCTCCGGGAAGAATTGGCGAAATTGTAGCTCAATGGTTAGAGCAGAGGACTCATAATCCTTTGGTTCAGGGTTCAAGTCCGTGTTTATGGGAAATGTTTCGTTATGCCACGGGGCAAATTTTGCAATTTTCATAGGGGAAATTGAGAAATCAGGAGACTTTTCCTGTTGGCATATATGCCTTGGCGCCGGTTTTTGCGAAAACGGACTAAAATTGCCCTGTTTTCACTTTGAAATGTGACGGAATTGTCTGCGAAGCTTCCAGCGGCCAACTTGCTCAAATAATCGGCTCGTTTCGAATAGCGGGCCAGTAACCCGGGAACTGCAAGTTTGGATATCGAACCCGCGCGTTCACGTGGTCGCGACTGCGGCCTTGAGAGATTCCGCCGCCCCTCGTTGGCGTTGCGTCGAATCATTCGCGAGCGCCCGCTCCGAATCTGTGAG
>JBEKQH010000193.1:0-4633 GCA_049519915.1 Opitutaceae bacterium | reverse complement strand
GGCCGCAAGGAGGTTATCGGTCGATTTTTCGACGCTCTTGCCCAGCGTGAGCAAATCCTCACGCCGCAGCCGGTAGATGTCCGCCACGCTCTTCACCCAGCCCTTTTCGACCAACGCGTCCACCATCGCCTCGCCCAGGCCCTCGACGTCCACACAGGCCTTGGAGGCAAAATGCTGCACGCGGCGCCGCACCTGCACCGGACAGTCGTAGTTTGGGCAACGCAATGCCACTTCGCCTTCGATCTGCACCACGCGCGTGCCGCAGGCCGGGCACTTTTCGGGAAACACGAACGGCGCGCATTGAGGCGTGCGCCGCGCGGTGTTCACCCCGACGACCGCGGGGATCACTTCACCCGCCTTCTCGACATAGACAAAATCGCCCACCCGGATGTCCTTGCGCGCAAGCTCGTCGCGGTTGTGCAAAGTGGCGCGCGACACGGTCGAGCCGGCCAGCAGCACCGGTTCGAGTTCGGCCACCGGCGTGAGCACCCCGGTGCGGCCCACTTGGATGGTGATGGACCGCAGTCGGGTCTCGGCCCGCTCGGGCGCGAATTTGTAGGCGATGGCCCAACGAGGCGCCTTGCTCGTCCGACCGGCCTCGGCCTGCTGCCCAAAAGAGTCGAGCTTCACCACGGCGCCGTCCGTCCCATAAGCAAAGGCCGGCCTCAGCCTGTCCAGTTCCTGCACCGCGGCCCAGGCCTCGTCGATGCCGCGCACCGCCCAGAATTTTTCCACGGTCGGCAGGCCCCAGGCGTGCAGCAAAGCCTGGCATTCGCTCTGCGAATCGGCGGCGGGCGGCTCGCAAAAGCCCAGGCCATAAAGGACAATTTCGAGTTTGCGCTGCGCCACCTCGCGCGGATCCAGCTGCTTGAGCGTGCCGGCGGCCAGGTTGCGCGGATTGGCATACAGCGCCTCGCCGGCCTCCTCCCGCTCGCGGTTGATGCGCGCGAACTCCGCCAGCGTGAGATAAATCTCGCCGCGGATTTCGACGACATCGGGCGCGGGATGTTTTTTCCCGGACTTGAGCTCGCCCGGCAGAGAGTGAATGGTCTTCGCATTGACCGTAACATCGTCGCCTTCGACGCCATTGCCGCGCGTGACGGCGCGCACCAGGCGCCCCGATTCGTAGGTCAGGCTCACGGCTAAGCCATCGATCTTCGGCTCGATGACATAGGCGAGATCCTCGCGACCGAAAAGTTTCACCAGACGCTGATGAAACTCGCGCAGTTCGGCCTCGGAATAGGTGTTGTCGAGGCTCTGCATCGCCTGCCGGTGCCGGTAGGTGGTAAAACCTTCGAGCCGGTCGTCGCCCACGCGGGCGGTCGGCGATTCACCGGTCGCTTTGGCGATATCGGGAAATTTCGCCTCCAGGTCGGCCAATTCGCGCTTCAACTGGTCGTAGTCGAAATCGGAGATTTCCGAGGCGGCATGGCGATAGTAAAGCTCGTCATGCCGCGCCACCAGGGCGCGCAATTCGGCGATACGTTTTTGGGCCTCGGCGACTTTCATTGACCGGGATTAGGCACCGCCATCGGCAAAATTTCAACCATGGCGCGCGAAGGCCAAGTGAAATGGTCGGGCTGGTGAGATTCGAACTCACGACCTCTTGCACCCCATGCAAGCGCGCTACCAGGCTACGCTACAGCCCGAACAGGAGAACGGTCAGCTAGCGGCATCCGTCGGAACGAGGCAAGTTTGTTTTTCGCCCGAGGAGCCCGCCGGGCTTCGCCCACGGGCTCCTGAACAAATGGCTCCGCCATTTGGGGACTTTTGTCCTACAGCCTCCGCCGCCTGCAAGCAGCGTGGAGGCGAGGCCCGACACGCTGCTAACCCTTGCGCGCAAACAATTCCCACATCAGCACGGCCGCGGCGGTGGAGACATTGAGCGACTCCACCCGGCCGCTGCCGGGCACCGTGACCTGCCGCGTGCACGCCGCCGCAACGTCCGGAGTGAGTCCGCGCTCCTCGTTACCCAGCACGAGAGCGACCGGATTCTTCCTCCGGTCTTTGGCCTCCAGTTTCCCCCCTTTGGTCGCCGCGCCCACCACATCGTATCCCGCCGTGACCAAATCGCGGCAGAGCGCCGACAAATTTTCCACGCAGAAAACATCCAAATGCTCCAACCCACCCTCAGCCACGCGGTAGGCCGCATCGTTGGGCCGCGCCGCCTGGGGATGGTCCGACAAAACCAGCCGGCGCACGCCGAAAAACGCCGCCGTCCGCGCAATCGCGCCAAGATTGTGCGCATTGCCGATGCGATCCAGCAGCAACACCGGTTCGCCCCGGACCGCCCACACCTGAACTTCGTCCTCGCGCGGAGCGGAGAAGACCGGGGCGCCGATGACGGCCACGATACCGCCGTGATGAATCGAGCCGGCAATTTTTTCCAACTCGGCCGGTTCGACGCACCGGTAGATTTTTTTGGCGACGGCGAGCGCTTTGCACATCGTGCCGATCCGCCGTCCGGTCGGATAATCGAAATACAGGCGCAGAATCGACCCCGGGTCGCGCGCGAACCGCGCCTGAACCGCCGCCAGCCCGCAGATTGCCAGTTCTTTTTGCTTCATGGGTTTGTTGTAGTGGGTAGTTTGTAGTTGGTAGTTGGTAATTAGTAGTTAGTAGTTGGTAGTTGGTAATTAGTAGTTAGTAGTTGGTAGTTAGTAGTTAGTAGTTAGTAGTTAGTAGTTGGGAGTTGGGCTTCGATCCGGCGCCAGTTTCGGGACTAACTATTAAATTCAAACTACAAATTACCTACGATTGTGAACTCCTCGCGGTCGTGATAGAGATGCCGCACGTGGAATCGATTCGCCTGAGCGACAAAAGGCGAGCCCGGCGCACGCAGTTCCGCGAGCAACGCCGACGGATCGACCCGGCCGAATTTTAGATTCACGACAAAACGCCGGCACCAGCGCCGCGCCAGCCACGGCTCGACGATCTGGGCCAAGACCTGATGCGGATCCTCAAGTAGATCGCAAAAGAGCCAATCGAAGCCTTCACCGTCGCTCGGCGCGAATTTGAACGCGTCCTCGGCCCGATGCTCGATTTGCGGGTGACCCAACGCGCCGCCCTTCAGTGGGCCGTTGTCCACTGCGACCACACGGGCGCCCCGCCGAGCCGCGCTGTAGCTCCAGCCGCCCGGCGCCGCGCCGAGATCGCAGACGGATTCGCCCGGCCGCGGCTCGCATCCAAGCACACCGTAGGCTTCCTCGACTTTCAGGAACGACCGCGAAGGCGCGGCTTCGTCGTCGGCCATGCGCCGCTGTCCGCCCAGCCACGCGTCGCGCGCAGCCCAAGCGCGGCCAAAATCGGGGAAAAAAACGAATAATCCGCGCGCCGGCCCGGCGCCGCGCGGCGTCCCGGGCACGGCGAGCTTGGCTACCCGCGAAAGCCGTTTCCGCAGAAGGTCAAAAAACGCCTTCTCCACGCTGGTGATCCGCCGGCCGAGACCGACGATCTCCGCCGGCCCGGCCAACACGCAGGGCCAGGCGGACTCGACCCGTTCATCGCGCAGACTTTGCATGAACACCTCCGCCAGCTGCTGTGCGAGCGCATTGACCGATTCGCCACGCACTTCGACCGGGTCGCGCAAGACCGCATGGGCAAAAGCGAAATCGGGCAAAACGGGCCCAGCGGCCTCGTTCCGCTCCATGGCAAGCGCATTGAGGTCAATGCGCTCCACCTTTTCTTGCGTTGTTCCCGCGGAATCGCCTTCCGACTTGAGGGTTGAGCGTTCGACGTTCGACATTCGACGTTCAGCGTTCGGGCGTTCCACGGCCGCCCGCACCCATCCCGGGCCGCGTTCGGCCGCAAGCAGCCCCTCGGACGCGAGTTCGCGCGCGAGCAGATCTTCATAGCCAGCCTGGCCCAATGCGATGATCACAGGCGGTGGAGGTGGAAGCCTCCGTCCACATCGAAAACCGCGCCGGTGGAAAAGGGGAACCGGTCCTCGGCGATGGCGCGCACCGCCCGACCAACGTCCTCGGGTCGGCCCCAGCGGCGGATAGGCGTGAGGTTCTGCTCAAGAATAAGCGTGTCGTATTTTTCCTTCGCGCCGGCCGTCATATCAGTGGCCATCACGCCCGGCCGCACCTCGTAAACGTTGATCCCGTCCTGGGCCAGGCGATCGGCAAAAAGTTTCGTCATCATCGCGAGCCCGGCTTTCACCACGCAATAGTCGCCGCGGTTTGCCGATGCCGTGTAGGCCGAGATCGACGTGATGTTCACCAGGCGCCCGCGGAAACCTTCGGCATCGCTTTCCTGCGACAACATCTGTTTGGCGACAAGCTGCGTCAAAAAGAAAGGTCCCTTTAAATTGATCGCGTACAGGCGGTCGAAGCTCTCCTCGCCGATTTCAAGCAAGTCTGCCCGCACCTCGGGCGCTACGCCGGCGTTGTTCACGAGCAAGTCGATGCGGCCAAATTTGGCCACCGTTTCCGCCACCATCCGCCCGCGATCGGCCGCGATCGCCACGTCGGCCTGCACGGTAAAACCATCGCCTCCGGCCGCCCGCACCAGGCGCAACGATTCGGCTGCGGCTGCGGAATTCCGGGCATAATTGATCGCCACCCGGCAGCCCGCCTGAGCCAACTCCACCGCAATGCCCCGGCCGAGACCGCGCGAGGCGCCGGTGACG
>JBEKQH010000192.1:0-4633 GCA_049519915.1 Opitutaceae bacterium | reverse complement strand
CGCCCCATGCGACTGCGCTACGCCAAGCTCTCCACCACCGGCCCGGTCCGGCCCATCAACGAAGATTGGATCGAATTTTGGGAGCCGCCGGACCCGCTGGTCCGGGACAAGCAGGGCAGCGTCGCCCTTTTAGCCGACGGCGTCGGCGGCTATGACCGCGGCGAAGTGGCCAGCCGCATGGCGGTCGACGAGGCGCTGAAGGTGTTTCAAAACGCCGCGACCGAGCTCGCGCCCTACGAGGTGTTGCGCCGCATGTTCAATACGTCGTGCACGGCCGTGCACGACGCGGCGCTGGACAAACATAGCCAAATGGCCACGACGCTGGTCGCGTCGATTTTTCGCAGCCGCACGGTCTTCATCGCGCATGTGGGCGATTCGCGCGCGTATCTCATCCGCCAGAAAAAGATCCGCCGCTTGACCACCGATCACGCCGCCACCACCCTCCCGGTGAAACTCCGCCTGGTGCATGAACGCCAGGCCATGGCCAGCCCGCAGCGCAGCCAATTGACGCGTTCCGTCGGCGCGGAACCTTATTGCCAGCCCGATTTCGCCATGCAGGAACTGCGGCACGGCGACTTCATCCTGCATTGCACCGACGGGCTGCACGCCTTCGTTCTCGATGAGGAAATTTGCGAAATCATCTCCCGCAACCATCCCTATGATGCCTGCCGCGAGCTCGAAGCGCTCACCCTTAAACGCGGCGGCGACGACAACATCTCGTTGCAAATCCTCGAGGTTCGCGACTGGGAAAAGATGGCCACCAATGCGCCGCCAGGCTCCGCGGCCCGGGCCACCGCCACCGTCCGCGCCGGGACCGGCGATCTCGCCCCCGGCATGCTGCTTGACCAGCGCTTCGAACTGACCGATCTGATCGCCCGCAGCAATATGGCCTCGATCTTCAAGGCCAACGACCGAAAGACCGGAGGGACAGTCGCTTTAAAGGTGCCGCTCCTGGCCCTCGAAAGCGACGTCGCCGGGTACGAGCGATTCCAACGGGAGGAGGAAATTGGCTCGCGGCTCAACCATCCCGCCGTGCTCAAAGTCATCAAGGTGGACGAGCCCAAAACGCGTCCTTATCTCGTGATGGAGTTCCTCGACGGCACAACGCTCGACAAAGTGCTGGCCAAACAAAAGCCTCTGCCGGAGCCCGAGGCGGTGAGCTATGCCAGCCGCATCTGTGAAGCCATCGCGTATCTCCATGTCAACGGCATCGTGCACCGCGACCTCAAACCGCAAAACATCATGGTCTGCCGGGACGGTTCGATCCGGCTTTTCGACTTCGGCATCGCCCGAGTCGAGCGGTCGCGCCGGCTGACGTTCGTCGGCTTTTCGCCGGCCATGGGCACACCCGACTATATGTCGCCCGAGCAGGTGAAAGGCAAACGCGGCGACGCCCGCAGCGATATCTACAGCCTCGGAGCGATGCTTTATGAAATGGCCACCGGCTCGACCCCGTTCGAAGGCGAGAGCCCCTATGTGATCATGAACGCCCGCGTGACCGGAGACCCGGTGGCGCCGCGCAAGCTCAACCCCACGCTCACGCCCGAGCTCGAGGAAATCATTCTGCACGCCCTGGAGCGCGATCCCAAACAGCGCTACTCGACGGCCGTGGACATGAAGAAGGAACTCGATGACTACAAAATCGTCGCCCTCACCCAACGCCATCAATATCTTCGCGCGCCGCAACCATGGAAAAGCAGTGCCAACACCGTGACCATGGTCGCGATTTTTGCCGCGCTGACGGTCCTGATGTTTCTGGGGATGTTATTGTATTTCCGCATGAGCCACCATTGAGAACGCGAGGGGGAAACCAGGTGGCAAGTAACAGGTTCCAAGTGACAAGGGCCGAGACGGAGCAACAACTGCGGCGACGGAAAAATCCACGGGCAGGGATGAATCGCCGAAGTTCAAACTCCCTGTTACCTTTCGCCTGCCACCTCCTGTCACTTGTCACCTGTTACCTGCCACCTTTCAGCCCTTCCCGGCCATGCCTCCCGCCCGCCCCGATTTAGACCTGCCTCCGGCCGCGCCGAGCCGTTGGAAAGAATATGTCTCCTCGGTGGTTGTCATCCTTGTCGTCACAGCCGCCAGTTCGCTGCTGCCGGAAAGTTACTATCTCTCCGTCGGGTTGATTTATTTGCTCGCGATCATCCTGCTCTGCTTGCGCGTGGGCCGCGGGCCCGTGCTGCTGGCCGGCGTGCTCGGCGCGTTCGCCTGGGAGTTCATTTTCATCCCGCCGCACTTCTCTTTTGCGATCAATTCGCTCCAGGACAGCCTTCTTTTCGGCACCTATTTCGTCGTGTCGCTGGTGGCCGGACAGTTGACCGCGCAAATCCGCAGCCAGGCCCAGAATGACCGTCTGCGCGAACGGCGCGCCACCGCGCTCCTTCATCTCACCCGCGCGCTGGCCGGGGCCAAAACGCTCGATGAAGCCATCTTTGCCGCGCTCCGGCAAACCGATGGGCTTTTCAATGCGCAGACCTCCCTCGCGCTGACGGACGAGACTCGTCAAACTCTGTTGCCCCATCCCGCCGGTTCGTATTCTCCGGAGGCCGCGGAGTGGGCGACGGCCGAATGGGCCTTTCGTCACCAGCGCCAGGCCGGCCGATTTACCGGCACCCAACCCGAATGCGCAGGCTACTACCTGCCCTTGGTGCGAGGTCCCGAGGCCATCGGCGTCCTCGGCGTAAAAGTGCCGCCCGACGGCACGCTCAGCCGGAGCCAGCGTGACCTGGTCGAGGCGTTTGCCCAGCAGCTCGCTCTGACCGTTGAGCGCGAACATTTGCGCGCCGCCAGCGAACGAGAAAAGCTGCTGGCCCAATCGGACAAGCTGCACCGCACGCTGCTCGACAGCGTTTCGCACGAATTGCGCACGCCGTTGGCCGTCATCAACGCGTCGACCGAAAGTTTGGCCGAAGCGGATCACAATTTGCAACGCCAGCTCGTGAATGAGATTCGCACCGCCGTGCGCCGCCTCAACCGCCTAGTGGGAAACCTGCTCGACCAAACCCGGCTGGAAAGCGGAACCCTCAAACCGCGTCTTGATTGGTGCGATGCCGGCGACATCGTGAACGCCGCCATTGAAAGCACCCGCGACGCGCTGGCCGGCCACCCCTTGACCATCACCGTTCCCGAAGGCCTGCCACCCATGCGGGCGGACTTTGCCTTGACCGAACATATCCTCGCCAATCTGTTGCTGAACGCCGCAAACCACACCCCCGCGGCTACCCCGGTGTTTCTGAGCGCCGGGGTTGAGCCCGGCGGCCGGCGGGTATTTTTTACCGTGGCCGACCGCGGTCCCGGCTTTCCACCGGCCCAACGCGAACGGCTGTTCAAAAAATTCGTCCGCGAGGACGCCGCCGGCACGACCGGGCTCGGCCTGGGCTTGTCCATCGTCCGCGGATTCGTCATCGCCCAAGGCGGCGAAGTCGTGGCCGGCGAGAATTCCGGCGGCGGTGCGGTGATTACGGTTTACCTGCCCCACCCAAGGCTTAAGGCTCCCACCCAAGCATGACCAAAGGCCATCCCTCGCGCTTGCTCATCGTGGACGATGAGGTGCAAATTCGCCGGCTCCTCCGGTTGGCGCTGGAAGCGGAAAATTACGAGGTGCACGAAGCCGCTACGGGACAACTCGGCTTGACCGAGGCCGCCGGGGTACACCCCGACGGGATCGTGCTCGATCTCGGCCTGCCGGATGTGGACGGCAAGGAGGTACTGCGACGGCTGCGCGAATGGTCGCAGGTGCCCGTGCTCGTTCTGACCGTCCGCGATGGGGAGGACGACAAGATCGAGGCGCTCGATGCCGGAGCCGACGACTATCTGACCAAACCGTTCAGCCGGAGGGAACTGTTGGCCCGCCTGCGCGCCGTGCTCCGACGCGTGCAACCGGCCGGCGACGAAACCGTCGTTCGCTTTGGCGACGTGGAAATCGATTTTGCGGCGCGCATCGTCCGCCGGGCCGGCGTGGAAGTGAAGTTGACCGCCAAAGAATACGACCTTCTGCGCTACCTCGCGCAACACCGCGGCCGCGTCGTGACGCATCAGCAAATTTTGCGCGAGCTGTGGGGCGCCAACGCCGAAGACAGCACCCATTACCTGCGGGTTTATATGACCCATCTTCGGCAAAAGCTCGAGGCCGAGCCTCGCTCGCCTAAGTTTCTCCAAACCGAATCCGGCGTCGGCTACCGCTTGGTCGAGTCGTAGCTGACGAACCGCAGAGGCGGTTCGGGTAGTTGGTAATTGGTAGTTGGTAATTGGTAATTCGACGTTCGGCGCGGTTTCGCCGCGCAATGTCGGCATCCTAACAAACGACCAACTACAAAATACAAACTACAACGCCTGTGGCGTGCGTGCTTGGCTTCCGACGTCTTGGTTGGAAACTCGCGGGCCGCCTCGATCGGTGACCGCTGTTTTTACCGCCAAATCATGCTGATGGATATTTTTATAGAAGATCGCAAAGAACACGAATAGTCTGTGGAAAATTCAACATCAGGGGCAAAAGCAGAGCGCTTGGAAATTTGATACGAGCCAACAGCAGTCGCTTCGTTTCCTTTGCGACCTTCTGTAAGAAAATTTGTTTGGATCGACTTCTGTGTCTCAGGTCGGCGTTTATTCTCGGTTTCTACTTTTCCGC
>JBEKQH010000191.1:0-4638 GCA_049519915.1 Opitutaceae bacterium | reverse complement strand
GAGATCGGCGAGATCGAGATCGACCATCGGTGGTTTTATTCATCCCTGCCCGCCCACAATAAGTATCTCCTCGTGGCGGCGGAACTGGGGTTGGTGGGTCTCGGCCTGTTTCTCTGGTTCCAGTGGCAGCTGCTCCGCGCCGCCCTGCGCGGCCTGCAAACGCCGGACCCTGTGCTGTGGTGGATCGGCGTGTCCCTGATCGGCGCGTTCGGGGCCACGCTCACCGAATTCATGCTCGAGCTGTTCTACGACGACAAGACCGTGCTGATGCCGCTGTTCATCAATGCCCTGATGATCGGCTTCAGCCGTATTGCCACTCCCCGGACCGGAGGGTCGTCCCCATGAAATCGCGCACCGGTCCCTTGTTTAACACCCTCACCCAGATCGGGGCGCGCTTCTTCGGCTCCGTCAGCTCTCTTATCTTGACCTGGTTGATCGCGCGCCAGTCGGCCGGCGCGTTGGGCGTATTCCGGACCCTCTTCTCCTACTTTGGGATCGGCGAATTCATCGCGCTGCTCGGGATGCAAACCTATCTTATCCGCGAAATTTCGCTGCAGCCCAAAAACATCAAGAAAAATGGCCTGCATGCCCTAATCTTCGCCCAGTTGACGGCCCTGATCGGCCTCCTCGTGATGGGCGGCCTGGCTTTATTTGGCCGCGGTTACAGCCCCACGATCCGCCACGGCCTTTTTATCGTGGCCGGCAGTCTGCCCGCCACGGCGGCGAGCCTGGTCGGCATATCCGCTCTCATCGGCCTGGGCCAGACCCCGGCCTGCAGCTTTATCCAAGGAGCGGAGGCCGTGGTTCGCACCCTGACCGGCATCATCTTTATCCTGCTCGGGTATGGCGTCTTGCCGGTGATTGGGGCCATGTGCGTGGTCCGGCTCGTCCTCCCGCTCGCCTATTGGCGCGCGATGAAAGGATCCTTTGGCGACGAACCTTGGCGCGTGGACTGGGCCTTTTTCCAAAATTTCCTCCGCCAGGTGCCGACGTTTGCCGGCATCACCCTGCTGGCCGTCATCAACCGGTATGCCGCGCCGCTAATCCTGCCCTGGATGCTGAACGATGCCGCCGCCGGCCAATTTGCCGCCGCCTTTATTTTCATCGATCTGGTCCTGCTGGTTCCGACCAAGCTGACCATCAACCTTATTCCGGTGCTGGCGCGCAACGGCCGGGAACCGGGCTCCGTGCTCGCGGAGTCCTGCCGGCAGGGCATCAAGATCATGGCCATGGGTGTGCTGCCCATTTGCGCCATTCTGGCGGTCGTGGCCCAACCGATGTTTGCCAGCGTTTTCTCCGGCAAATCGTCCTACGCCCTTTCCGCCACCGTGCTGCAAGTCGTGATTTGGACCTGCTGCCTGCAATCCATCGACCAAGTGTTGTCCGCGGCCATTGTCGCCAAGGGCAAACAGCATATCGACCTGCAAACGCTCTCCGTCGGCGCCGTCGCCATGATTGTTTTGCTGGTCATCTTTATCCCGCTTTTCGGCGTGATGGGTGCGGCGATGGCCCTCTTGGGGGCGTTTGCCCTCCAGGTGGTGACCCGCTTCATTTTGGTCGGCCGTCAGATCGGCGACTTGCAGCCGCTCGAGGTGTTTTGGCGGCCCGTTATGGCCGCGCTCGCCGCCATGGTGGCGGCCCGGTTTGGAACGCACTTTCACTGGCTGGCCGGCGTCGCCGCTGGCGCTATCGCCTATCTGGCCGCGCTGGGCGCGCTCGGCACCTTTGCCCGCCACGAGTGCGACGGGATGATGCGCCTGCTCCAGGCGGAAAAAGCATGAAAACCGCCCCGCTGACCTTCGGCCGCACCCTGCGCCTCATCCGGTCCGATGTGGCGGCTCGGATCCGTTACACCGGCGGCACCCCCGGTTTTTGGACCGGGCTCGGCGGGCTGCTGGCGCCGGCCAGCCTGGCGCTGGCCCTCTGGCGCATCGAGGCGTTGATTCATCGCAAACGCATCCCGGTCCTGAATAAATTTGTCGGCCTGCTCAATCTGGTCCTTTTCGGGTTTGAGGTGGAGCCCGAGGCCGAGATCGACGAAGGCCTCGTCGTGCTCAATCCCATCGGGATTATGCTGCACGGTCATACCCGGATCGGGCGCAATTGTGTCCTCGCCCATCAGATCACGACGTCGTTGGGCCCCCGCATCGGCCTGGATTTGATCAACGATTACATTGTGATCGGGGACAACGTCGTCCTCAGCGCGGGCGTTCGCATCATCGGCAATCTCACCATCGGCTCCAATACCTGGGTCGGACCCAACACGGTGGTCACGGAAACGCTTCCGGCCGACTCGGTCGTCCTGGGCAAACTCGTCCGCCTGCGGGCGGCCTGACCGGCCATGACGCTCAACCACACCCTTCGCCTCATCGCCGCCGACACCCGGGAACGCGCGCGCCTCCAACAGAAGCGCTATGGCGTGGTGTCCTACCTCAAGCTGCTTCTCAATCCTCCGGCCCTGGCAGTCGTCGTCTATCGTTTCCAGCACTGGCTTCAGACCAGCGGTTGGCCGACGGCGGCCGCGGTGCTCCATGGGTTGAACACCGTGCTTTTCTCCACCGACATAGGTTCGCGGGCGGTCATCGGCGAAAACTTCATCCTTTACCACGCCAATGGCATTCACATCGGCGACCAAGTGCGGATCGGAAACAACGTTTCCCTGGTTCACCACAACACCATCGCCACCGGCCCGCGGGTGGACGAACAGCCGGGCGACCAAGTGACGGTCGACGACCATACCGTGGTCGGCTGCGGGGCGCGCATTATCGGCAATCTCTCCGTGGGCCACGACACCTTCATCGGCGCCGGCGCCGTGGTGACGGAAAGCCTTCCCGCGCACAGCTTCTACTTTGCCGGGCCGGGCGAAAAGAACGAGTTCAGCTGATCCCATGACGCCGCAACTCGCCTTCCTCATCGTCAGCTACAACACGCGCGAGCTCCTCGACGCGTGCCTGGCCTCGGTCTACCGGCACACGACGGGGCTGCCTTTTGAGGTCATCGTCGTGGACAATGACTCCCGCGACGGCAGCCCGGCGATGGTCCGCGAAAAATATCCCGCCGTCGTCCTGGTCGAAAGCGGGGCCAACCTCGGCTTCGGCCGGGCCAATAACCTCGGCTTTGCCCGCAGCCGTGCGCCCTTTGTGCTGTTGCTCAACAGCGATGCGCTCCTGCTCGAGGACACCGGGACGGCGCTGGTCCGTTTCCTCGAAACCCACCCGCGCGCCGGCCTGGCCGGTCCCGGGATCGTCCTGATGGACGGGACGCGCCAGCCGAAAACCCGTGGAATGCTGCCGACGGCGCGGGTGATGCTGAACCAAAATCTTCTGCTTTCCCGGCTGTTTCCTCGGTCGCGCTTTTGGGCGGGCCTTTATGTGGAAGCGGAGTGGGGGCGCGAAGCCCGGGTCGGCTGGGTGTCCGGCGTCTGCGTGGCCGTCCGCCGGGAAGCCTATGAGCAAAGCGGCGGTTTCGACCCGGAGATCTTCATGTATGCGGAGGACGTCGACCTCTGCCGGCGCTGCGCCGCGCACGGTTGGGAAACCTGGCGGGTCGAGGCCCACGCGGTGAAGCACCTGTGCGGAGGCAGCACGCGGACCGACGAACAGGTGCTGCGTCACCGTGTCCTGCAGCAGCGCAATTTTCTGCGGCTGCTCGACCGATCGATGGGCCCGGCCGGCCGGGCCGTCACCCGCGGCAGTTTCGTCGTTGGTTTGTTAATGCGCTCGGTCCTGCGCGGACTGGCCTCGCCCGTGGGCGGCGCCGGCCGGCGGCTGGCGTTTCGCGCGGACCTGCGCTGCCTGTCCGATTTCGTCGGGTGGGCCCGTCCCCGGCCGGAGGAAAGCCATGCGCATCGGACTTGACGCCCATCTTCTCGGCCAAGGCAAAGGCGGCGTGGAACGGGTCGTCCACCACATGGTGCGCCTGCTGCCCGCGCTGCTGCCCGCGAGCGAATTCGTCGTCTTCACGCGGAGAGGCTACACGGCGCCCTTCGGCCCCCGGCCCAATGTTCGCTACCGACGGCTGCCGGTGGCCGATCCTTTGCTCCAGCGCTCGCTCGTCCTGCCCTGGCTCGCCCGCCGCGAACGGCTCGATCTGCTCCACGTGCAGCGCGCGGCGCCGCCGTGCATCCGCGCGCGTCTCGTCGTGCATACCCACGACCTGCTCCCCCTGACCGCGCCGGCCGACCATCGGGGCCTGCGGGACCAGCTGGTGCGGCGCCTGATGCCGCGTTCCATCCGGCGGGCCGACGGAGTCCTGACGGTGAGCGAATCGGTCGCCGCGGAAATCCGCAGCCATTTCCCCCACGCCTCCGGCAAGCTGACGGCCATTCCCAACGGCATCGACGCGAACTTTTTCCGGCCGAAGCCACCCGGGGCCCGGCGGACGTCCATTCATAGCCGGCTGAACCTGACCGGCGATTACGTGCTCTACCTCGGGGCGCTCATGCCGCGGAAAAACCTCGACGTGGCCGTCCGCGGTTTCGGCGAATATCTGCGCGATCCCTTGCTCCGGCCGTCCGCGCGCGACACAAAATTGGTCCTAGCCGGCATGACGCGATCCAAGGCCTACGAGAGCGGCTTGCGCGCATTGGCCGGCCACCTCGCCCCCGGCGCCGTCGTCTTCGCCGGGTTTGTCACGGAG
>JBEKQH010000190.1:0-5399 GCA_049519915.1 Opitutaceae bacterium | reverse complement strand
GTCTGGATAGGTTCGACCGGCTGCGACAGTGGCCGTCGTTTGCGGTGGGCGCCCTCGCCGGGCTCGTGGCGGGTTTGGCGGCTTGGTTTTATCCTGAAGTAAGCGGGTCGGGCGCGATTCTGGCCGATCACGCCTTGGCTGGCGAGATCGCCATCCGCGGCGTGATCGTGTTGGTGGCGGTAAGGTTTATCCTCACGATGGTCAGCTACGGGTCAGGATCGGCTGGCGGCATCTTTGCGCCTCTTCTTGTGATCGGGGCTCTCGGCGGCTTGGCGGTGGGACGTGCGGCGCATCACGTCACTCCAGCTTGGGCGGGGCACCCGGAGGTTTTTGCCGTGCTTGGCATGGGAGCACTGCTCACCTCCATCGTACGCGCGCCGTTGACTGGAATCGTGCTCATGATCGAGCTGACGGGTGAATATAATTATATGTTGCCGCTGCTTATCAGCTGTTTCGCGGCGTATGGCGTGGCCGAGGCCATGAACGACGCTCCGATTTACGAGGCGCTGCGGGAGCGCGCAAAACATCGTGCCGCCGCACCGGTGACTTCGTAGCCGGTAGGTTGTCGCGCCTCGCGTCGGCCACGATGGCCGCTAAGGAGCCCGGCGACCACTGCGGCGATCGGTCCGGAGACCCCGAGTGGAAAGGACATCGATTACACGACCATCGCCAAGGCCAGAGTGATCTAAAATCCGCCCAACTATCCCGGTTCGTTCTGCCCATGCCGCCTCCCGCGCCGTTTCCTTTCCGAGTGGATTTTCCGCCCGAACTCCCCATTACCGCGCGCGCGGAGGAGATCACGGCGGCGATCCACGCAAACCCGGTGGTGATCCTCGCCGGCGAAACCGGCTCTGGCAAATCCACCCAGATTCCCAAAATGTGCCTCGCGGCCGGCCGGGGCGTCATCGGCCGGATTGCCTGTACCCAGCCACGGCGGGTCGCGGCGCTGTCGGTTTCGCGCCGGGTGGCGGAAGAACTCGGGGTCCAATGGGGCCGCGAGGTCGGTTGCAAGGTGCGGTTTACCGATGAGACCACGGCCGCGACGCGCATCAAGTTCCTGACGGATGGCATGCTATTGTCAGAAGCCCAGGGCGATCCGTTTCTGCGGGAGTACGACACCATCATCGTCGACGAGGCCCACGAGCGGTCGCTCAATATCGAATTTCTGCTCGGTCACTTGCGCCAGTTGGGCAGCCGGCGGCCGGACCTGAAGGTTGTGATTACCTCGGCCACCATTGACACCGCGTCTTTCAGCGCCGCCTTTGGCCAGGCCCCCGTCGTCAAGGTCGAGGGGCGGACCTATCCGGTGGAGGTCATCTACGCGCCGCTGGATTCCTTTGGCTCGGACGCCGACCCTGGCTCCGCGGATGCCGATGAAAAAGTGGAGGCATTGCATTACATCGACGGAGCCGTGGAGGCGGTGGAACGAATTTTGCGGGAGGATGCCCCCGGTGACATCCTGGTTTTCATGCCCAGCGAGCGTGACGTCCGCGAGACCTGCGATCTTTTGGCCGGCCGCGGCGGGAACTGCGAGCTGGTGCCGCTTTTCGGGCGCCTCAGCAATTCCGAGCAGCAGCGGGTCTTCTCACCCAGTCAGCGCCGAAAGATCGTGGTGGCGACGAACATTGCCGAGACCTCGCTCACGATACCGGGCATCCGCTACGTGGTCGACACCGGGCTGGCCCGGGTCAGCCGCTATGCGCCCCAGGCGCGCACGCGGCGGCTGCCGATCGAGGCGATTTCGCAGTCGAGCGCCGACCAGCGTCAGGGCCGGTGTGGCCGCATGGCCGGCGGCGTCTGCATCCGGCTCTTTTCAGAGGAGGATTATCTGGCGCGGCCCAAGTTCACCCAGCCGGAGATTCAACGCGCGAATCTGGCCGACGTCATTCTGCGACTGAAGGCGTTCGCTTTCGGCGAGGTCGAGGATTTCCCCTTCCTCAGCCCGCCGCTGCCCAAAAGCGTTCGCGCTGGGTATGCGCTGTTGGAGGAACTTGGCGCGCTCCAGCCGGATGGCTCGTTGAGCGAGACCGGCCGCGAATTGGCGCGGCTGCCGGTGGATCCCACGGTCGGCCGGATGATCCTGCAGGCCCGTCACGAGAAAACGCTCCGGGAAGTGCTGATCATCGCCGCCGGCCTGAGCGTTCAGGATCCGCGGGAGCGGCCCCTGGAAAAACAGGCGCAAGCCGACGCCGCGCACCGGCGGTTTGCCCATCCCGAATCGGATTTCCTCGCCTTGCTCAATATCTGGGAGGCCTATCACGGTGAATTTGAGCAGATGACCCAGGCGCGGCTGCGCCGGTTTTGCCGCGATCATTTTCTCAGCTACACGCGGATGCGCGAATGGCGTGACGTGCATGCGCAATTAGTGGAGGTCCTCAAGGATCGGCGGGATTTTCGGATGACGTCGGTCCACGACGGCCAGCGTGCCCGGGCGGCGGATCAGGAAGGCGACCGGCTGCTCTTTGTCAGTCCCGGCTACCGTGCGATCCACCGCAGCATCCTGGCCGGGCTCTTGGGCAACCTCGCGACCTGGGACGAGGCCAATCCGGGCTACAAGGCCACGCATGACCGCCGCGTGGCGATCTTTCCCGGGTCGGCGCTTTTCCCGCGAACCGCCGCAGGCGGCAAAGGCGCCGGGGCCAGGCCCTCAGCGACGGAGAAACGCGGCAAAGGGCCCGTGCGCTGGCTTATGGCCGCCGAGATCATGGAGACCAGCCGTCTCTACGCGCGTACTTGCGCGCGCATCGACCCCGCCTGGGTGGTCGAACTGGCGACGCACGTCGCACGGGTCGCTTACAGTGAGCCGTTCTGGGACGAAAAGGCGGGCCGCGTGAAAGTGAAGCAGCGAACGCGGCTCTATGGGCTGGAGATCGATAGCCGTGCGGTGAGCTATGGAAAAATCGACCCGGCCGGGGCCACGGAGATTTTTATCAGGGAGGGACTGGTCAACGACACCATCGCCTGGCCCTTCGATTTTCTCACGCACAATCGGGCGCTGCGGGAACAGGTCGCCGAACGGCTGACGCGCGCCCGGCACGGCGGCTATCTTAATCTCGACGAGAGGCTGTATCGTTTTTACGCCCGACGGCTGTCCCTTGCGGAGAGCGGACCGACCGGCGTTTCCTCGGTGGCCGAGTTGGTGGATTTGGTGCGGGAGCGCGGTGCTCGGCAGCCGGATTTTCTTGCCTTGGCGGAAACCGATCTCTTCGACCCTGATGAGGTGCGGGTGGACGAGGGGGCTTTTCCGCCGAGCGTCCCGCTGCAGAATTCCGCGCTGCCCTTGCATTACGCCTACCGGCCTGGCCGTGAGGACGACGGCGTCACCCTGGAGGTCAGTCGGGCGGAAGCACGAAAACTGTCGGCCATCGCGCTCGATTGGGCCGTGCCGGGGCATCTGGCCGGCAAGGTGGAGCATTATCTTCGCGCACTGCCGAAGGAGTTGCGACGGACCTTTGTGCCGCTGACGGAAAATGCCGCCCGGCTCGCCGACGCCCTGGCGTCCCGTCACCGGCTGACCGGTGGCAGAGAAACCATCGCCGAGGCGCTGGCGGCGGAATTGCGCGAGACACATCGTTTGGGAGTGACCGCGGCCCTTTGGGCGGGAAAGGCTCCGCCCGATCATTTGCGGGTGCGGGTGCGGGTGCGGAACGAGGCGGGGGCGGAAGTGATGGCCAGCCGCGAGTGGAATGAGATTGCCGCCGCCGTGGCGCCGGCGGCGAACCCCGACCCGGCCCAGACCGGAGCCACCAAATGCGGGCAGGCGGCCCATCGGCTGGAAAACGAGTTGCGCTACGAACTCGCCTGGCTCGAGCGGGACCTGAAAAAAATTCGCGACCTGGGGCCGCTGATCGTCACGCTTGCGCCGGCGGAAACGCTGCAGGCGGATGCGTTCGAGCTGCTCAAAAAAAGGGCGATTGATCCAAAACGCGTCGCCGAGCCCGAATCGCCGGCCACTCTCGCAGCGGCGGTGGAAACCGCCAAGGCCGACTTGAGAAAGGAAACGCCGCGGTTCCTTGCCACGCTGCGAGAGGTGCTCGATTTGCGTTCCGATCTGCTGGCGCGCAAGGATCGTTATCCAGGAATGGAAGGCGAGGTGGCTGCGTTGATTGGCCCTGAATTTCTGCGGACCACACCGCTGGAGCGGTTCTGGCAATTGCCGCGTTATTTACGGGCGAAAAAGCTGCGGGCCGAACGGTGGAAAAAAAATCCGCTGAAGGACGCCGAGCGCGCGGCTCGACTGGCTCCGTATGCGAAGGCCCCGGCGGACGTGCGCTGGCTGGTGGAGGAATACCGGGTGAGTGTGTTTGCCCAGGAGCTCGGAACGTCCGAGCCGGTGTCGGCCGTGAAGCTCGACCAGGCGATCGCCGCGTTACGGAACCATGAAAAGGTTATCCCGGTTTTGGCGCCGCCGGCGGTGCTTCGGCTGGAGGCGACGGGCCCGAAGTCGAAGCCGGTGAAGAGCTTCACTGCGCTGGATAAATTTTTCACCCGCTGAAGGGTAAAAAAGGCGAAATCGTCGGCGAGATCCCGTGACCGGTGCCGTTGTGGTAACAATTACTTCGTCGGAAGTCCGATGAAGTAAGGAATTTGTTCCGTGTCGCCCGGGCTCTGCTCATGCCTTCGAGAACTTTCTCCGGGCCACGCATATGCCGAAGGTTCTGGAATAACTTCAAGCGTCACATTGTCGATATATTGATACGGAGTATCGCCCGACTCGGTTCCATACCCGCGTACCATTTCAATCTCTACCTCATGGACGCCCGCGTTAATTTCCCCCGAGTAACTTAAGGTCGAACGAAAAATCTGATTTGCATTGTCCAAATTGGGGCCTGAGGCCCACGTATCGACAACGTTTCCATCCAGAATCAATTCGAAAGTGCCGTCGTCTGCATTGATGTCGCTGACCGCTTGGGTCGCCGCATTCAGAGAAATATTGAGAATGCCGCTGCCTAAAGTGACGTTCTGAAATATCCCGCCACCCTGGGCGATTCCGCCGCCAATTTGGCCGTTGATCTGGCCAACTTCGAACATCGCACTGTTCGACAAAGTTCCGGTGCCGGCAGTGTCGAACGGAACCACCGCAGGGTTACCGATGCCTCCGTTGGCCGTGTCAAATAGAGTCCATCCGGTGAAATCTCCGGTCGAGAAGTCGCCGTTGAGTAATTGTGCACTGACCGTGATTGGGGACAGAAGCGCGATAGTCGCGATCAGGGCGATTGTATATCGAGTGTGCATAAGGTGTTTGATTAGTAGGTGAGGTTAAGATGGCAGTGGGAAATTCGAAAACCCAAGAAGCACCGTCCGTGAAGAAAAACATCAAGTTACAAGCGCAGATGCAAGCCGGAGCTGCGGAGAATTTTGCTTCCAGGCGCTCGGAAGCAAAATTTACCACACGCAGG
>JBEKQH010000189.1:0-4673 GCA_049519915.1 Opitutaceae bacterium | reverse complement strand
GGCGTTCGCCTCCGCGCGGCTAAACCAAAAGGGCAGGGCCATTTTGGGGCAAAGCCCGACGGCCTCCTAGTTGGCAAGGTTTTGGCTAACAGGGCGGGGGACTGCGGGCGCAATGTAGGTCTTCGGGCCAATTAGCAAATGCGTTTCAATGTAATACCATCACTAATTAGGCTATTAGAATATATGCAGCGGCGTAACACTTCCTCTTATTCTTGATGAACGACAAACCTGTGGGAAGTTTAAGTTTGCATTCAAAAAGCTCATCCCTTGTTTCGACGGCTGACTTTGCCCAAATCAAATCACCTGCTGTGAGCCAAGATTCGTCGCGTAAAACTTTCTTGCTGAAACTCCTCGGCCTTGCCGCCGGGGCAGGCTGGGCGGGCCGTTTTCTTACCCGGAGCGCGAAGCAGGCCGTCATCAAAGCGTCGCCGTCCGCCCCCGTCGCGTTGCGCGCCGAACCTCGGGCGATTGCCCGCCGTTCAGATTCAGTGTAACCCGCGACCTGCCAGCGAATTCAACCACGGTCATGTCGAAAATATTTCCCAAGTCGGCCAATTCGCTGCCGCTGCAAATTGTCATCTATCTCTTTGTTTTTGTGGGTATTGCGACGGCGGCGGTCACCTATTACATGACGCCGAAGTATACGAGAGTGGGCTATGCGCCGGTGCAGCCGGTGCCTTTTAGTCATGCGATCCATGCCGGGCAGCTCGGGATCGACTGTCGCTACTGCCACGGCAACGTCGAGAAGTCGCCCAATGCCACCGTGCCGACTTCGCAAACGTGCATGAACTGCCACAGCTTGGTGAAGAAAGACAGCCCGTTGCTGGCCATCGTCCGCGCCAGCTATCAGTCCGGCGATCCGGTGCCGTGGGTGCGTATCCACCAGCTGCCTGACTTCGTTTATTTTAATCACTCCATCCATGTGAACCGTGGCATCAGCTGCTACGAATGCCATGGCCGGATTGACCAGATGGATCGCGTCCACGAAGTGCAGTCGCTCAGCATGGGCTTCTGTCTCAATTGCCATCGCGATCCCGAAATGCACATTCGCCCGCGCGCCGAGGTTTACCATCTGGATTGGCACGCGCCTAGCGAGCAAGCCCAGCTTGAGCTCGGCCGGCAGCTCGTGCGCGACTGGAAAGTGAATCCTCCGCAAGCCTGTTCCGGCTGCCACCGATGAAACGCAAACCCCTCTCCCCCGCACCGACCGAACGCGAGCTCACCGGCCCGCGCTACTGGCGCAGCCTCGACGAATTGGCGGCCACGCCCGGCTTTCGCGAACACGTCGAACGCGAGTTTCCCGCCGACGCCTCGAATCTTGATGGCGTGGATCGCCGCCAATTTTTCAAGCTCATGGCCGCCTCGTTTGCGCTCGGCGGCCTCGGCTTGGCCGGCTGCCGCCGGCCCGAGTCGTACATTCTCCCCTACGGCAAGTCGGTCGAGGGAGTCGTGCCGGGCCTGCCGCTCTATTTTGCCACGTCGATGCCGCTGCGCAAGTCGGCTCTCCCGCTCCTCGCCGAAACCCATCAGGGTCGTCCGACCAAGCTCGAAGGCAATCCCAGCTACGCTCCCCATGGCGGAGCCAGTTCACTCATCGCGCAGGCGTCCGTCCTCGATCTGTACGATCCCGATCGCGCCACGGCGCATACGAAGGAGGGCGTGGCGCTCGATGTCGCCGGGGTGAACGACCTGCTGGCGGGCATGGGCAAGAATTATTCGGCCAATGGTGGCGCCGGCCTCGCTTTCCTCGCCGGCGAATCGGCTTCGCCTACCCGGGCCGCGCTGGTGGCCCGGCTGAAGGCAAAATTTCCCCAGGCCGTCTGGGCCGAGTATGAGCCGGTCCAGGACGAACCGCCGCTTGCAGCCGCGCAGGCCGCTTTCGGCCAGCCGGTCAAACCGATCTACCGGTTCGCCCGCGCCCGGCGCGTGCTCAGCCTCGACTGCGATTTTCTCGCGGCCGAATCCGGCAGCCTTTACTATGCGCGCGAGTTCGCCCAGGGACGCCGCGTTCGCACCAAGGACGACGATATGAACCGCCTCTACGTCGCGGAAAGCGGCTTTACGCTGACCGGCAGCATGGCGGACCATCGTCTCCGTCTGGCGAGCAACGATATTTTCACCCTGGCCGCGGCGCTCGCCGCGAAAGTCACCGGGAATGGACTTTATGACAAGTTTGCCCGGGATTGCCCGGTCGATCCGAAGTGGATCGAGGCCTGCGCCGCCGACCTTTCGGACAATAAGGGCGCCAGTCTTGTCGTCGCCGGCGCGCATCAGCCCGCGGCGGTGCACGTGCTCGCCTACGCGATCAACGGCGCCTTGGGAAATCTGGGCGCGACGGTCGATTTTGTCGCAGTCCAGCCGCCGTCCGCCTCGACGATCGACGACCTGGCGGCCGCGATTAAGTCGGGGGGGGTAAAGACGCTCGTCATTTTGGGCGGCAATCCGGCCTACAATGCGCCGGCAGATCTTGATTTCCCCACCTTGCTCAAGAGCGTGCCCGAGGTGGTCCGGTACGGTTATTACGTGGACGAGACCTCGCAATTGGCCGGCGCGCACCTGGCCGCCGCTCACTACCTGGAATCGTGGGGCGACGCTCGCACGGTGGACGGCACGATTGTTCCCGTGCAACCGATGATTTTGCCGCTCTTTGGCGGCCTGACCGAAATCGAGGTTCTGGCGCGGATCGCGGGGGAGGCGGCGGTCGATCCCTATGCGTTGGTCTTTGCGACCGTCACGAAAATCGCCGGTGGCGACGCGCAGACGTCCTTTAATAAATTCCTTCACGATGGATTGCTTGAGAACTCGGCTTACGAAAAGATCAACGTCGATTTCGTCGCCTTGCACTCCGGCAGCGTGTTTGACCGTGTGCCCAGTCCGGTGGCGCTGTCCAAGGACAATCTCGAAGTCCGTTTTGCGGCCGATTATAAAGTCGATGACGGACGCTTCGTTAACAACGGCTGGCTGCAGGAATGTCCCGATCCGATCACCCGTCTGACGTGGGACAACGCCATTCTCATCAGCCCGCGCCTGGCAAAGGAACTCGGGGTCGATCCCAAGGGATCTCTGATCCAGGTGGCGCGGCGCGAGATGGCCGACTTCGACAAAGGCAAGGAGAACGCCTTCATCGCCGAAGTGACGATCGGCGGACGAAAAGTGCGCGGTCCGCTTCATATCCAGCCTGGGCTGGCCAATTACACGATCGTTCTGCCGCTGGGCTATGGGCGCTCCGTCACGGGACGGATCGGTCGGGATGCGGGTTTCAACGCCTATGCGGTGCGGACGGGCGACGCGCCGTACTTCGTCACCGGCGCGACCATGGTTCTCACCGGCGAGCGCACGTTTCTCGCCAACACCCAGCCGCACTGGTCGATGGAAGGCCGCGATCTCATTCGCGAGGCCAATCTCGACGAATACCACCATCATCCCGACTATGTTCGCGCCATTGGCCTCGAAGCGCACAGCCCGCCGATCTATGGTGAGGACGGAAAGAATTTATCGCCGGCCGAACGCTCCGAGGAAGGTCCGGAGATTCGCGGCAACTCGCTTTACGTCACGCCGAAATTTACCGGCCCGCAGCAGTGGGGCATGAGCATCGATCTCAATACCTGCATCGGCTGCAACGCCTGCGTCGTCGCCTGCCAGGCGGAGAATAATATTCCCATCGTCGGCAAGGACCAGGTGCTCCGCGGCCGCGAGATGCACTGGATCCGGATCGACCGCTACTACTCCAGCGGCTCGACCGAAAACGATGACATTCCCGAAGAGCCGCAGGCTTCGATCGAGCCGGTCGCCTGCATGCAGTGCGAGCTTGCGCCCTGCGAAATGGTCTGTCCGGTCAATGCGACGGTCCATGATGACGAAGGCCTCAATGTGATGGCCTACAACCGCTGCATTGGCACCCGGTATTGCGCCAACAACTGTCCCTACAAAGTTCGGCGTTTCAATTACTTCGACTGGAACAAGCGATCCATCGGCCATTTCTACGAGGGCCCGCTCGGACCCGACGGCATGCCCGAACTGCTCAAGATGGTGAAGAACCCGGAAGTCACCGTCCGCATGCGCGGCGTGATGGAGAAATGCACCTACTGTGTGCAGCGCATCGAGGCGGCAAAGATCCAGCACAAGGTCAAAACCGCGCAGGCGGGCGCCCCGTCCGACATCGTCGTGCCCGACGGCGCGATCAAAACGGCCTGCCAGCAGACCTGCCCGGTCGAAGCCATTGTTTTCGGCGACATCGCCGATCCGAACACGGCGGTCTCGAAAGCCAAGGCTCAGGATCAGGATTACGCGCTGTTGGCCTATCTCAACACCCGCCCGCGGACCACCTTCCTGGGCAAGTTGCGCAATCCAAACCCCGACATGCCCGACTATGCCGCGCTGCCGCTCAGCCGCAAGGAACTGCAAAATAAGATGGGCCGGCCCGATGAAGGCGGGGGCGGCCCGGACGCCGCGCTGCCGGCAAAACCAATGGGAGGACTTAGCTAATGGCCTACGTCGAAGAAACGTCCGTCGAAAAACCGGACATCCTCGCGGAAGTCGCGCCGGCCCATCTGGCGCGTCCGCCGCTGGTGGCCAACAACCGCAGCTTTGCCTGGATCACCGACAAGATTTGCGGGATTGCCGAGGAAAAGACGCCCGAGTGGTGGTGGTGGTGCTTCGGGGTCGCGTGCATC
>JBEKQH010000188.1:0-4675 GCA_049519915.1 Opitutaceae bacterium | reverse complement strand
GCCTAATTCATCTCATTCTTCCTGCTGCAGGGTGGTGACCACCGTAAAATCCTCGAGGGTCGTGGTGTCGCCTTTCACTTCGGTGCCGGCGGCGATTTCCTTGAGGATGCGGCGCATGATTTTTCCGCTGCGGGTCTTGGGCAGTCCGGCCGCAAAGCGGATCTGGTCGGGCTTGGCGAGAGAGCCGATCTCCTTTCCGACGTGCGCACGGAGCTCTTCCTTCAGCGCGTCGTCGGGTAACGATCCGTTCTTGAGGGTGACGAAAGCGACAAGCGCCTGGCCCTTGATCTCGTCGGGCCGCCCGACGACCGCCGCCTCGGCCACGGTGGAATGCGAAACGAGCGCACTTTCGACTTCGGCCGTGCCGATGCGATGGCCCGAAACGTTCAGCACGTCGTCGATCCGGCCGACGACCCAGAGATAATGGTCTTGGTCGAAACGTGCGCCGTCGCCGGCGAAATAGAGTCCGGGCAGTTCGCTCCAGTATTGTTTTTTGTAGCGGTCGTCGTCGCCCCAAAGCGTACGCAGCATCGAGGGCCAAGGTTGCGCGAGAAAAAGTTTTCCGCCGGAGCCGGGCGGGACCTCGCGTCCATTGTCGTCGAGCACCTTCGGCACCACGCCAAAAAACGGCCGGGTGCAAGAACCCGGCTTGAGTGGGGTGACGCCCGGCAGCGGTGTAACCATGATGGCGCCGGTCTCGGTCTGCCACCACGTGTCCACAATCGGGCAGCGTTTTTTGCCGATCATCGTGTAATACCACATCCACGCCTCGGGATTGATCGGTTCGCCCACGCTGCCGAGCAGGCGCAGCGAGCGCAGGCTGTGTTTTTTTACCAGATCGTCGCCCCAGCGCATGAACGCGCGAATGGCGGTGGGCGCGGTATAAAAAATCGTGACGCCATGGCGATCGATCATGTCCCAGAAACGGTCGCCCTCGGGATGGTTGGGCGCGCCTTCGTACATGAAGACGGTGGCTCCATTGGCGAGCGGGCCGTAAATGACATAGCTATGGCCGGTGATCCAACCGATATCGGCGGTGCACCAATAGATGTCGGTCTCCTTCAGATCGAAGACGTATTTCGTGGTGATGGCCGCGCCGAGCAGGTAACCCGCGCTGGTGTGCAGAACCCCTTTGGGTTTTCCGGTCGAACCGCTCGTATAAAGAATAAAAAGCGGCTGTTCGCTGTCGAAACCGCGCGCCTTGTGCTCGGCGGGGGCCGTCGTCATGAGCTCGTGCCACCAACGGTCGCGTCCCTCGATCATCGTCACCGGCGTGCCGGTGCGCTTGACCACGATGACGTGGGCCACGCTCGGCGTGGCGCCGACGGCGCGATCGACGTTGGCCTTGAGCTCGACCACCTTGCCTCGACGGAAGCCGCCATCGGCCGTAATAATTATTTTTGCCTGGCAATCATTGACCCGGTCCTTGATGGCTTCGCTGGAAAAACCGCCAAAAATGACGGTGTGAATAAGACCCAATCGGGCGCAGGCGAGCATCGCCACTGCGGACTCGGGGACCATCGGCATATAGATGGCGACGCGGTCGCCCCTGACCGCGCCAAGCGACATCAGTACATTGGAAAAACGGCCGACTTCTCTATGCAACTGCTTATAGGTTAATGTCCTAGAATCGCCCGGTTCGCCTTCAAAAATAAGCGCGGCTTTATTTTCACGCGGAGTGCCCAAATGGCGGTCCAGGCAGTTTTCGGCGACATTGAGCTGACCACCGAGGAACCATTTGGCGTGGGGCAAGCGCCACTGCAGCACCTTTTTGAAGGGACGCCGCCAGACGAGGAACTCCTTGGCCTGCCGGCCCCAAAACTTTTCTGGAGTGTTGACAGACTCCCGATAGAGCTTCTTATAAGTGGCATCGCTCCCAACATTAGCTTGGGCTTTGAACTCAGGCGAAGGCCTGAAAACCCGGTTTTCCCGGGATACTGAGGTAATCGTCTGATCCGTCACGTTGAGTGGCTGATTTTCGGGGTTGGGGTTGTGAAAGCGCGCCTCTTATCCCTCTCTGAGTTTCAAGCGTCAAGCTCGCGAGTCATTTGCCTAGAACTATGGACAACTCCCCTTCGCCTGCGACCGCGGGCACCGATACGCCTGCGCCCACCGCCCAGGACAATAAGCCCGTCGCTCAGGACGCAAAGCCTGTCTTGCAGGACAATAACATTCTTCACGTCGAAGGTGTCCTCGACATCGACGTCGCGAAGGGCGGCCACGGCCAGCTGCTTGACTTGGCACGCGGCGGCAAACGCCGCCCCACCGATCCCTTTGTGCAGAAAGAACTCATCCGCCGCTTCAAGCTCCGGGCCGGCAGCATGGTCAGCGGAACCGCCTTCCCGCCCGACGGCCGCTTCATGAATCCCAAGATGAAGTTCATCGAAAAGGTGGACGGCCTCGAACTGGAGGACCGCCGCCACAAATTCGATTTCAACGCGCTGACGACTATTTCGCCCAACCAGTTCCTCAAGATGGAGCTCCATGACGGCCGGCTCACCACGCGCGCGGTCGATCTTTTCTGCCCGATCGGCAAAGGCACCCGCGGCCTCATCGTCGCCCCGCCGCGCACCGGCAAGACGACGCTCCTTCGCGACATGGCCCTCGGCGTCCTCGAAAACAATCCCGAGTGTCACGTCATGATCCTCCTCGTGGACGAACGTCCGGAGGAAGTCACCGATTTCAAGCGCAGCGTGCCGGCGGAAATCTGGGCCTCGTCCAACGACGAACAGATCGAAAACCATATTCGCATAGCCGATCTAAGCATTGAACGCGCCAAACGCCTGGTCGAAGCCGGCCGGGACGTCGTGTTGTTTCTCGACTCGATCACCCGCCTGGCCCGCGCCCACAACACCCAGCGCGACAGCGGCCGCACCGGTTCCGGCGGCCTCGACGTCCGCGCGCTGGAAAAACCCCGCCAGCTTTTCGCCGCCGCCCGCAAGACCGAGGAAGCCGGCTCGCTCACCATCATCGCCAGCGTGCTGGTCGACACCGGCAGCCGGATGGACGACATTATCTTCCAGGAGTTTAAAGGCACCGGCAACATGGAGCTGGTACTCGATCGCAAGTGCGCCGAGATGCGCCTTTGGCCGGCGATCAACATCGCCTCCTCCGGCACCCGCAAGGAAGAGCTCCTGATCGACGCAAAAAAACTCGAAGGCATCCACTTCTTCCGCCGCGCCCTCGTCTCGCAAAAGATCGAGGACGCCACCGAGACAATGATCGCCCGCCTCTCGAAGACCAAGACCAACGACGAATTTCTGAAGCTGATCGCGCGGTAAAGTGGAAAGGTATCAGGTATCAGGTATCAGGTGGCAGGAACTAAGGGTCAGAATTTGGGAGTGGTCGGATATCTTGGAACTTGAGACCTGGTATTTGAAACTTCGCGTCCACCGCGCTTGTTAATTGGCACTTGAGACCTGTTACCTTCGTCCTTGGTTGAACTTCGGCGTTCAGCGACCGGCGTTTCCCCTGGGCGTTCAGTCGAAAAACCTTTCCCTTAGGGCAATTTCTCGAAATGCAGAAATTCCCTCTTGCCCCGCGGCAGAAGTTTCTAGAGAACTTCCCGTTCTGTCGCGCGCGTGGTGCGCCGGCAGGACGCCAAGCCGCAACTTTTTCCGATGCATAGTTTTTCCGAGCAATGTCTCGATATGGCCCGTTCGATGTTGGGCCACAATCTCGACGCCATCCAACCCGATGGCACCCTTGTCGCCGCCGCCGGCGAATCGGCCCGTCCCGACGAACCCGGCCACGTGGCCTTCGCGCTCGGCGAATATTACCGCGGCACCGGTGAAACCACGCTAAAAGGCTACGACATCGTCGACCTCGCCGCGCGCTGCGTCACCGCGCAGATGTTCACCGAGCCACCGGCCGAGAACGGCCTGGCCTATGCGGCGCTGGGCCTCCTTTGCTTCGGACCGTCCAAGGAACGCAATCCCGTGTGGGAACGGCTGGTCGATGAAACCAAGCACCGCATCGACAAGGCCCTGCTTCACCGCAGCGACTACGACAACCATTGGCAGGCTTTCAACGTCGCCAAGGCCGTCGCGCGTTTTAGTTTCGGACTCTCCAAGAAGGACGAAACGTCGCGGTTGATCGAGCGTTTGGTCGAGCGGATCAACGCCACCAGCTCCAACGGTTTCTTCGACGACGCGGCCACGGGCCTCGGCGGAAATTTCAATCTCTACGGCGTGCTGACGTTCGTCTTCATCCGCTCGGCGCTCCAACTGCACTCCAACCCGGGCGTGCGCGACCGCAAACTGCCCACCCTGCGGACCTACGCCGAGAAATACATCAAGCTCATGCCCGACCTCGTCCGCAACGACGGGCTCGGCTGGGCTTTCGGCCGCGCCGCGGGCGCCTACGGACAGATGCACTGCATCAGCCTCATCCTCCAGGGCTTGCGCGACAATTGGATTGCCGACGATCAGAAGCCGAAATACTTCGATCTGCTGCGCCGGCTGTTTTTGTTTTTTTATCAGACCTACCTCGACCAGGAACACGGTTTCCTCGACCTGCGCGACACCGAACGCACCGCCTACGCGACGCACACCACGCGCATGTCCAATTTCGATGCCGCTCGCTATCTCTGCCAGTGGGCGCGCCTGGCCAAGACCGTGCAAATGCCCCCCGGCACGGCCCGCTCGACCGAGCCCACGCGCACGGTCGGCCGCTT
>JBEKQH010000187.1:0-4680 GCA_049519915.1 Opitutaceae bacterium | reverse complement strand
AGGCTCACGGTGAGGGTGTTCATCGCACCTTTTTGCGAGCTCTTCTCGCTCAAGGTGCAACCCCTCAGAGTGGCTGGTTTTGAAGTGGCCAGCCCTGGCCGGTTTTAACTGGCCGCTGACAACGCAGCCTCCGCCTCGCATGCTTGGTCCTGGGTTAGATTGGTGACAACGGGCCGCTGGCCGGCCGCGATCTGGAGCGCCTTAAGTTCAAGAGCGGCCTTCTCGGCGAAGGCCTCCTCGCGTGTCCTGAAGTTTTTGCGGACGCGGAGGCCGTGGAGAATGCCGGCCACCCGCCATGACGTAACGCCGTTCCGATTTTCGAACCGGCTGACGGCAAAGGATGGTTGATCCATGAGTAGGTTGCCGTGTCAACAGGCAACCTAGCTTCGTTAAAAACTTAAGTCTCTGATTACCAGAGCCTAATTTGGCGCCCTCACGGGGAATCGAACCCCGGTTTGAGCCTTGAGAGGGCTCCGTCCTAGCCGCTAGACGATGAGGGCGTTTACACGCGAGCACGGCTCGCAACCATCGAACATCCAAAACCCAATGTCCAACCGCCAACGAACAGCATTAGTTGATCGTTAGTCATTGGTCATACTTGGACGTTGGAGGTTCAAGGAAGCAGTTCAGCAGACCTTTTCAACAGCCGGCTGCGCCGCAAAAATTTCTTCCGGCTTGAAAAAACGGGCCAGCTCGACCTTGGCATTTTCGATGGTATCGGAGGCGTGCACGACATTCCGCATCATCTCCGTGCCAAAATCGCCACGGATGGTTCCCTTGGCCGCTTTGCGCGAGTCTGTCGGCCCCAGCAAATCGCGCACTTTTTGCACGACATTGTCGCCTTGCAGCGCCAGCACGATGACCGGACGCGAGCTCATGAACTCTTCGATCTCCGGGTAAAACGGCTTGTCGGCCACGTGCGCATAATGTTCGCGCAAGATCGCCGGTGTAAGACGCGTCATCTTGCAGCCCACGATGACAAAGCCGGCTTGCTCAAAACGATTGAGGACATTGCCGACATGCCGTTGCTGCATGCAATCGGGTTTAAAAATTATCAGTGTTCTCTGCATGAAGGTGCGAACATACAGTTCGCGCCCCGCTTGGAAAGTCTGATTTTTAGCCTTCTGCGGAGGCTTCAAACATCGAACGCTGAACTTTGAACGCCGAACGCCGAAGTCTCGGCAGGCAAATTATCGCCATTGGAATAGGCCTTGGAGTTCGGCGTTCAACGTTCGGAGTTCAGCGTTTAATCCGGGATTCACAGGCGCCCAGCCGGATTACAAGCACCGGGCGGGCAGGCTCGCCGCACGTCACCGCGCCGGAGCCGCCCAGGCGACTTGCACGCCGTTCATCTTCGCCGCAAAGAGAGCCGGCGCACTGGACGGACCGCTCGAATGAAAGGTCGCATACACGACCCCCATAAGATTGCTCCCGTTCACAACCGTCGTGTCCGCTTGGTCGTTGTTCCAGCCTTTAACCTCCCAGCCTCCATTAAGACGGGCGACCAGCCGGTGGGCGACCGTATCGCCGAAACGATTCCGGTAAACTACCACCATACCCTCGTGCAGCCGGGCCGGATTGATCTTTTTTACGACGAGGACCGAGTCCTCGCCAAAATAGGGCAGCATCGAAACGCCTTGGATCCGCATAACGGTCATATTCGCGTGTTGCGAAGCCAGGACTTGGGCGTCCGCCAGCGCCGTTTCGAGGGAAATCGGGGAAACCGGCACTTCGTCCGCCGCCCGCATCAGATTGGCTCCTGCCATCGCGATTACGACGGCGGCGAAGGAGCGAAGGTGAGCGGCGAATTTCATGCGCTCACGATACGTTAATATGGGGTTTTAGGGTATCGGGCTATGCCCACATTCACCCGCATGCCTTTACTCAAATTTTACTTTGCGCCCACCCCAGCCTACTTGGGCATAACTCCCGGGGAACCCTTGGGATTTTTAGTAAAAAATCATTAAGTACTTAATATTCAATATATAGAATATAATCTAGATAGGGGGTCCCTTGCAGCAACTTGCTTGTGACTCAAATTGCAAGCAACAGGCGTATGTAAAAGAAACATATACCCCCATTGGGGAATTGATCGATGGTCAGAAGGGGGAAGATCGTTCCATTGCAAGCTCGCACCGATGCATGAAGGCTCGGACCATCAACCAAAAAAATCGAATTACTAGCTTATTACCAATGGCTAATGACAAAACATTTGTCTCTCCGCCTATTCACAATGCTTCTTGGTAAAGCTTCTCGTATGCTTTGGCCGCGTTTTCCCAACTGAAATCTCGAGCCATTCCCCTTTGCTGGACAGCGGAATAACGGGATTTGTCGGCAAATAACTTAAGCGCGCGTTGTAAGGCATAACCCAAACCTGCGACCGTGGACGCGCACATCAGCCCAGTACCGGTCTTCGGCTGCTCATCCACATCACTCACGGTATCCACCAGTCCGCCGACGCGGCTGACAATCGGCACCGTGCCATAAGCCTGGGAATACATTTGGTTGAGGCCACAGGGTTCGAAAAGCGACGGCATTAGGAAAAAATCGCTACCGGCCTCGATGAGGTGGCTCATGGCTTCATCGAGGCGGAGGCAAAGGGCAACCCTGCGCGGACGCGCGGCCCCGAGGTCGCGCAAGGCTTCCTCATACCGGCGGTCGCCGGCGCCGAGCACGATGAAACGGCAAGGTTGCGCGGCGAAAAAATCTTTATTCGCCAGGATCAGGTCGAGGCCCTTTTGCTCGGTGAGCCGACAAACCATGCCGAAGATGGGGCCGGCAAACTCCGGGTCGAAGCCATTGGCGCGCAAGAGCTCTGCGCGGCACGCCGCTTTGCCCTCCAGGTCGTCCGCCGAATACTTGGCCGGCAGCAGCTCATCGGTGGCCGGATTCCACCGCGCCGTGTCGATGCCGTTAAGCAGGCCCGATAAGTCCTCGGCCCGCGCCTGCACGACGCCATCGAGGCCGCAACCAAACTCCGGCGTCAGAATTTCCTCTGCGTAACGCGGGCTGACGGTGGTGACCCGGTCGGAAAAAAGAATTCCCCCCTTCATCATGCTCATTTGGCCGTAGAACTCGATACCGTCGATGCTCATGAGCTCATCCGGCAGGTTGGTGCGATAGAACGAACGCATCGGAAATACGCCTTGAAAAGCGATATTATGGATCGTGAAGACCGTTTTGAGCGCGAGCGTCACGCCATGGCGGCGCTCGGCATAGCGCAAAAGCAGAGGCATCAGCCCCGCCGGCCAATCGTGCGCGTGCACGATATCGGCGCGCAGATCGGCCAGACGCAGCGTCTCGACCACCCCTTTGCAGAAAAAAATGAACCGATGGTGATTGTCCTCAAAATCGCGTTCGCCCGTGCCATAAAGCCCGCGGCGGTCAAAGAATTCATCGCGACAGATAAGATAGACCGTCAGATTTTTGCGCGGCGAAAACACCCTCACCTCACCCGTGTAAAAAACGTCGCCCATTTCGATGCGCAGATGGAGCCGCCGCTCCGCCCGCGCCGCCAGCTCATGTTCGATCACCGCGCGATACCCGGGCAGAAACACCGCCACTTCGTGACCGTGCGCGGCCAGCGTGGCCGCCAACGATCCCACGACATCCGCCAGCCCGCCCGTCTTCACGTAAGGAAACATCTCACTGGCCACATGGACGATTTTCATCGCGCCACCGTAAACGCCGTTATTGGGTGATTCCAACCAGAACTTTCGTTAAAAAGTTTGAACCTTGAACTTTGGACCTCGAACGGCGAACAGTGAGCGGTAAACCGTGAACCATTCCCTGCGTGACCGTCTCCTCGCCCGTCTGCACTCCCCCGGCCACGTGCCGGCGAGCGAAGCCGAGCTCGCCCAAGCGCTCCGGCTAAATAAAAAGGAACGCCGCGCCCTCGCCTTTGAAGTCCGCCTTCTCCTCGCGGCCGGCCGCCTCGTTCGCATCAAAGGGGACAAGCTTTGCGAGCCCGCCGAGGCCGATCTCGTCACGGGCCGCATTTCCTTCCGGCAAAACGGGAGCGCCCTGGTCATCCCTCTCGCCGAAACCGACGGCCCCGAACGCCCGGCGCTCTTCGTCGCCTCCGAAGACACCGATGTCGCCCTCCACGGCGACAAAGTCGTCGCCCGCCTCGTCGACGGTCCCCGCCGTGACGACGGCCGATCCGCCGCCTGCGTCATTCGCATCCTCGAACGCGCCCGCGAGACCGTCGTAGGGAACCTCCAGCGTTCCCGCAACGTGTTCCTGGTCGTGCCCGACGACCCGCGTTTTGTCCATAACATCATCGTCCCCGACCCGGCGAAATCGAAGCTCTCGCCCCCGCCCGCCATCGGCGACAAGGTTGTGGTGCGCCTCTTCGAATGGAACCAGCGCAACGTCAATCCCGAGGGCGAAATCGTTTCCCGTCTCGGCCGCACTCACGAACCACGCGCCGAACTCCTCGGCGTTTACGAAAAGTTTGAGCTCAGCCCGTCCTTTCCGGCCGAGGTCGAACGCGAGGCCGCCGCCCTGCCCGCCCAAGTGCGCCCGCCGGAAATCGCCGGCCGGCGCGATTACCGCGACATTCCCACCTTCACCATCGATCCCGACGACGCCAAGGACTTTGACGACGCGCTCTCGTTCGAGGAGCTGCCGGGCGGCGACGTCCGCGTTGGGGTCCATATTGCCGACGTCTCCGCCTAC
>JBEKQH010000186.1:0-4690 GCA_049519915.1 Opitutaceae bacterium | reverse complement strand
CCCGAGACCGTGGCGACCAGATGCAGCACGGTCGGGTGGGTTTCGAGCCGGCACAGATCGTCGACGCGGATGGAACCGTAAGCGCAGACCCGGCCGAGGTCGTTGCGCTCCAAGTCGACGATCATGAGCAGCTCGGCGCGGTCCTTCGCGCTCGCGAACAGCTCTTGTCCGCGCCGCTCGTCTTCCGCCGGGTCGGCGCCGCGGGGGCGCGTGCCCTTGATTGGACGCGTCTCCATCCGGCCGTCGCGCAAGCGAAGGAACCGTTCGGGCGAGCTGCTCACCACCTGCATCGATCCGAAGTTGAGATAGGCCGAAAACGGCGCCGGATTCCGCCGGCGCAGTCGTTGATATAGTTCCGCGGGCGCGCACGGCAATGGCGTTTCAAATCGCTGGGAAAGATTCACCTGATAAACGTCGCCTTTGCCGATGTAGTCTTTGATCCGCGCAATCGCCGCCAGGTAATCCTTCCTGGAAAAATTGGCTCGCGGTTCCGCCGAGGCGGGAGCCGCCAAAAGCCCCCGCGGAGCCGAAGAGCGGCGCGCCAGGGCTTCGCGCACGGCCTGTTCGAATGAGCCCGCAATGGCCTCCGGATCCGGCCGATGCAGGGGATTAGCCACGACAAACGTGCGCCCGGAGCCCTGCTCGATGGCGATCAAGGCATCGTAAAAGCCAAACTCCACCTCCGGCAGCGCCAGATCGTCCGCGCTGGTGCGACGGATGCGTTCGAAGCGCAGGCCGAACTCATAGGAAAAATAGCCGACGGCGCCACCGGTAAACGGCAGGCGCGCCGACGCCGGGCTGCGATAACGTTGGAAAAGTTTTCTCAGCTCCGCGAGCGGATCGCCGCGCAGCTTTTCCGTGCGCTCCCGGCGGTCGATGACAATATCGTCGCCCCGCGATTGAAAGATCAGGAATGGGTTAAATCCGATAAATGAATACGCGCCCAGGCCGCCGGCCGGCTGGGCGCTGTCGAGATAGAAGCTGTAGGGCTGGTCGTGCAGCGCCGCAAAGAGCTGCTCCGGAGTCGCGCCAAAATCGGTTTCCTTGATGATCATGATACGCGATAGTCAAAAGGCAGAACGCGTTGACCCCGACACGCTAAACGGATCCATACAGTGTAAAACCGCGAATGGACGCGAATATGGGGCAAACGGACTGAAATTTTGTGCAGTCTTTTGGCGCCTCTCGGTTTATCGCCCACGGCCCTTTCTCCGACCTAGGTTTATTCGTGTCCATTCGCGTTAATTCGCGGTTCAATGGCATGGTTCCGGCGAGGCCCAGTCCAACGGCCCCACTTTGCGCAAGCCGGCTCCGTTCAAGGCGGCCGCCAGCGCGTCGACGGTTTCACCGGCCAATTCCAGCCCCGGCGCAATCTCCGCCAGCGGCACGAGCACAAAGCTCCTTTCGCGCATTCGCGGATGCGGCACGGTGAGTCGCTCGTCATTGATGCGCACGTCGCCGTAAAGCAGCAGATCCAGGTCGATCGTGCGCGGCCCCCAGCGCTCGTGGCGCACGCGGCCCAGGGCGGCTTCAATCCGCAGGCATTTGTCCAGGAGTTTATGCGGCGCCAGATCGGTGGCGATCCGCACAACCAGATTCAAAAAATCCGGCTGGGACGTCAGACCGACCGGGCTAGACTCGTAGACCGACGAAACCGCTTCGACCCGCTGGGCCGGCCCAATGTCCAGGCGGCGGACCGCCTCCGCCAGGGAGCGGCGCCGGTCGCCGAGATTGCTACCCAGTCCGAGATACGCCGTGTTCACGCTCTTTACTGGTTTCGATCGCCACGTAATCGAGCACGCCGCCCATGGGAGCCGAGGGCTTCTTGATCGTGATCCCGACGTTCGTCACGCGCGGACAGGCCTCGAGAATCCGGTCGATGAGATGGTTCGCGAGCGTTTCGAGAAGTTTGACCCGATGATGCTCCACGATTTCGCGGCAGATGCCGTAGATCTTCACGTAATCCACGGTGTTGTGCAGGTCGTCGGTGCGAGCGGCCTCGGCGATGTCCAACGTCATGACCACGTCGATCATGAAACGCTGGCCGAGCGAGTTTTCCTCGGCGAGGTGCCCATGGTAGCCGTAGAACACCATGTTCTTAAGGTGAATTTGTCCGGTCATTGATTTTGTTTTGAACCGCGAAGGGTAAACTTTAACCGCGAATGAACGCGAATTATTCCTACCCTTTTTCCTCGGATTGCGCAGAAAAAAATTACCCTGGAGATTGCCGGTTTGTTTCCTCATTAGCGTTAATTAGCGTCCATTAGCGGTTAAAAAAATCGTTTCCGTTCAAATGAAATCCCGGATGGCGGCGGCCATCTTCGCCGCGCGCACGTTGGCGCGCACGTCGTGCACGCGGATAAACTCGACTCCCTGCCAGACCGCAAGCGCCGTTGTCGCCAGCGTGCCTTCCAGACGCTCTTCGGGCGGCAAGGCCAGCACATTTCCGATCACCGACTTGCGCGAAGCGCCGAGCCAGAGTGGTAAACCGAGGGCCTTGAGCTCGGCCAGGCGCGCGAGAATCTCCAGATTCTGCGCCTGGGTCTTGGCGAAGCCGATTCCCGGATCGAGAACGATGAGGTCTTCGCTGAGACCGGCCTGCGCGGCGATCTCGCGCGAACGGTCGAAATAGATTTTGATCTTATAGATGAGGTCGCCAGGCGTCTCGCGAAACGACGCGTCGTTATGCATCACGACCACCGGACAGCCAAACTCGGCCGCAACCCGGGCCATTTCCGGACTGCGCTGAAGTCCCTGAATGTCGTTAAGCAGGTGTGCGCCCGCCTGCAGCGCCGCTCGCGCGACCGCGGGTTGATAGGTGTCGACGGACACCGGCACCGGCAGCCGCGGCACAAGGGCGGCGATGACCGGCGCCACGCGGGCGATTTCCTCAGCGATTGAAATTTCTTCGTAGCCGGGCCGTGTCGACTGCCCGCCCACGTCGATGAGGGCCGCGCCTTCCTCCACGAGACGACTGGCTTGCGCGAGGGCGGACTCGAGTCCGGTCAACTTTCCACCGTCAAAAAAGGAATCGGGCGTAACGTTCAGGATGCCGACCAGCAATGTTTCACGACCTATCTTGACCGCGCGGTCGCGGCATTTGAGCTGGCGGGATTCGGCAGATCGGCTCGGCAACGGCATGGAACCGCTAATGGACGCTAATAAACGCTAATCAAGACAACCTTATTCATTTCTCCGCGGATGACGCGGATGGAAACAATTGTAGCCGGCCTCGCCGAGGCCGGCCCCGGGGTCAGCGATCCCGGCAACAATTATAAGCGCGGCCAGGGACGCCGCGCTCCACCTTAACAGGAACATGCAAAAGAGATTCTTCGCTTCGCTCCGAGGGACAATTCTGCCTATTCATCTTGGTGTGGATGCTTCCACCCTCAGTTTTCTCGGTTTGCCGGGCAGCCTGTGGCAGTCACTCGGCCTGACGTTCGCGCTCGCCACCTGCACCATGCTGCTGCTCGGGATCTTCGGCCTGCCGCTCGCGCACTGGCTCAACACCACGCGTTGCCACTTGGCTCCCCTTTTCGAGACCTTGGTTTCGCTGCCGGTCGTGCTGCCGCCGACCGTGATCGGTTTTTACCTGTTGGTGGCCTTTTCGCCGCGGCACCCGGCCGGCCAGCTATGGAGCCATATCTTCGGCGCGCCGTTGGCGTTCAGTTTTCCGGGGCTCGTGGCCGGTTCGGTGATTTACTCGCTCCCGTTCGCCGTCCAGCCATTCCAGGCCGCGCTGCGCGCCGTGCCGAATGAGCTGCTCGACGTCGGCCGAACGCTCGGCGCCACACCGTTCCGGCTCTGGCTTCACCTCCACCTGCGGCTCGCCCGGCGCGGGCTGATGGCCGGACTCATGCTCACGTTCGCTCACACGCTCGGAGAGTTTGGCGTCGTCCTCATGATCGGCGGCTCCATTCCCGGGCGGACCCGCGTCGCCAGCATCGCGCTTTACGACGAAATGCAAAAGCTCAACTACCCGCTGGCCCACACCTACGCCGCCGCTCTGTTACTCATCTCTTTCACTCTCCTGCTCACCGTCAACCTGCTCCAACGGCGCGCGCGCTAACACAGATATATTTTAAGCAGGAAACCCGGAATCCAGGAACAGGGCGTCGATAAATGACGAGTCCAAAATGACGAATTTCTAATGCCCTAAGCTCAATTCCTGGCTTTCTGGTTTCCTGCTTAAAATGCATCGTTCCTGATTTCTTGAGTTCCACATTAACATTCTTCCGCTTTCATGACATCCGAATTAAGAGCTTTCGCGCACTGTTGCCAGCGCCGGCTGCGAATGTCATCCTGCCGCAATGAAACGCGTGCTGGCCTTCGTCGCCGTCCTGACACTGGCCGGATGCGCCTCGATCCCGCCGAAAAATCAGCCCGCACCCGCGTCGTCAGCGGTGGACGACTGCCATTGCGACACCCCTTCCGAAGAGCTGCACGGGATTCCGTTCAAAGGCCGTATCGTCGCCATCCTTTCCGACCGATTGCGCATGTCTTACGGAGAAATACCAGGCGCCATGCCGGCGGGCACACGCGAGTTCAAGGCCGCACCCGAGGTCCTCGCCGCCGTGCAGCCGGGTCGTGAAATTCTGGCCCGAATCGAACAGCGCAACAGCGAATGGTGGCTATTCTATGTGAGACTGCTGATTCCCCTCCGCGCTGCGCCATAGGGCGCAGCGCGGAG
>JBEKQH010000185.1:0-4702 GCA_049519915.1 Opitutaceae bacterium | reverse complement strand
GACGGCGGTGTAACCGGGTCCGCCGGGCAGCTTGGCCCTGAGCCAGGTGGGTTTGCGGGTCGTATCCATCAAGAAAAAGGCTGAATGGCTGAAAAACTGAAAGGCTGAAAAAAGATAGGGCAACCATTAATGATAGCCATTCATATTTGCAGGTAAACTCTGGCGGTCGCAGCTTTCAGCCCTTCGGCTTTTCAGCCCTTCAGTCTTTTGTTTTCCATTTGCGCCGGGCTGGGCGGCCGGCCACGCTCGCGGGTTCCATGAGTGATATCCCGACCGACATCAGCCACGACCAGCATGCCGTGCGCCGGCAGAAACTCGCCGACCTGCGCGCGGCGGGCGCGGATCCGTTTCGCGCGAATTTTTCGCCGACGCATTTTTCGGCCGAGGCGATCAAACTTCACGTGGACGGCCAGGACAACGCGGTGACCGTCGGCGTGGCCGGCCGGTTGGTCGTGATGCGCGTCCAGGGCGGCAGCGCCTTTGTCAAGATTCTCGACCAACGCGGCCAGATCCAGCTCTACGTCAAAAAGGACGTCGTGGGCGAGGACGCCTATATAGCCTTCAAGAAATTCGACCTCGGCGATTTTATCGGCGCCGAAGGCACGCTTTTCAAGACCAAGACCGGCGAGATCACGGTCCGCGTGACCCGCTTCGTGCTCGTCGCGAAAGCACTCCGGCCGCTGCCGGAAAAATGGCACGGCCTGACCGATCCCGAACAGGTTTATCGCCAGCGCCATCTCGATCTTATCGTCAACGATGCGTCGCGCCAGCGGCTCATGCTGCGGCCGCGTCTCATCTCGCATATCCGGCGGTTTCTCGGGGAACGCCAGTTTATCGAGGTGGAGACCCCCGTGTTGCAGTCCGTCGCGGGCGGCGCGGCGGCCAAGCCGTTCGTCACGCATCATAATGCCCTCGGGGTGGATTTTTTCCTTCGTATCTCGCTCGAGCTCTATTTGAAGCGCCTGCTCGTCGGCGGCTACGACCGCGTGTTCGAGATCGGGCGCAATTTTCGCAACGAGGGCGTTTCGCGCAAACACAACCCCGAGTTCACCATGCTCGAGGTGTACCAAGCCTACAGCGACTATCGCGGCATGATGGGGCTGGTTCGCGAGATGTTCCAATCGCTTTGCCGCGACGTGCTCGTCACGATGAAGGTCAAGCATCCGGCGAGCGGCCAGGAGATCGACTTTGGCGGCGAATGGCGCGAGGCCCGTTACAAGGATTTGGTGTGCGCGACGACCGGCGACCCGGACTGGTTTAGCCGGAGCAAACCGGAGAAAATCGCCGCGGCCGAAAAGCTCGGCCTCAAGATCGAGCCGCAGTGGGAGGAGTTTGAAATCGCCAACGAAATTTTCTCCAAGAAAATCGAACCGACGCTGATCCAGCCGACCTTTGTCACGCACCTGCCCAAACAACTGGTGCCCCTGGCCAAACTTTCCTCCGACGATCCGGAGACCGTGGACGTGTTCGAGCTCTGCATCGGCGGCATGGAGGTGGCGCCCGCGTATTCGGAACAAAACGACCCGGACGTGCAGCGGCAGATGTTTGAGGCGCAGGCCGGGGAGGAGAAGCAAAACATCGACCAGGATTTTCTGCTCGCGTTGGAGTACGGCATGCCGCCCGCCGGCGGCATGGGCATCGGCATCGACCGCCTGGTCATTCTTCTGACCGGTGCGGAGAGCATCCGCGATGTGATCCTTTTTCCGCAACTGCGCTCAGGTGAAAAATCGTGAAATCGGAAAATCGTGAAATCGGAAAACGCCTGAAAACAGGCTTGGTTTTTTAAAATCCAGGTTTTCCGTTTTTTCACTTTCCCGCCGTTTTCCAATTTTCTTCCGATGCCCTGGTATCTCTATCTTGCCTTGAAGCAGCTTTTCCCGACCGGGCGGCGTTTTTCCTTTTTTACGTTCATCTCGGTTCTCGGCGTGGTGCTCGGCGTGGCGTTGCTGGTCGTGGTGATGAGCGTGATGGGCGGCTTCGGCTATGAAATCCGCCAGATGATCGTCGGCACCGAGGGCGAGGTGCAAATCCGCGCGCAGGGATCCATCGAAAATTATCCCGCGCTGCTGAAAAAGATCGACGCGGTGCCGGGCGTGGCCGCGGCTACACCCACGGCGAGCGGCGCGCTGATGCTTGAATACCGGAACAAACCGGCCTTTCCCGCGATGCGCGGCCTCGACCTGGCCACGGTCGAAAACGTCGTCCATCTTAGCCATTACTTAATCGCCGGATCGTTTGACGATCTGGACGACGACTCGGTCATCCTCAGCTCCGAACTGGCGCGCAGCCTGGGCGCGTCGGTCGGCGAAACGGTCGAGGTTTATTCCCCGCTGATGATCGAGAAGCTCAAAAACGACGAAGTGTTTCTTCCGCGGGAGGTGCGTGTCGTCGGCATCCTGGAAATCGGCCACCAGCAGCTCGACAGCGCCACGGTCTATTGCACGCTGCGGCTCGCGCAGGAACTTTACGGCCTCGGCGCGGGTGTCCACGGCATCAATGTCCGGTTGCGTTCGGGGGTGAACGAAGACGAGGCGGCCGCCCGTCTCAACGCCGTGTTGCCGCCCGACGTGCGCGCGTTTGCCTGGGAGGACACGTTCAGCGATTTTCTTTGGGTGCTGAGCCTGGAAAAGAACATGATCTTTTTCCTCCTTTTCGTCATCGTCATCGTCGCGGCGTTTTCGGTCACGAGTTCGCTGCTCATTTCCGTCGCGCGCAAGACGCGCGAGATCGGACTGCTCGGCGCGCTGGGTGGCGAGCCGCGGCAGGTGGCGGCCTGTTTCTGCGCGCAAGGATGGCTCATTGGCGTATTCGGCACAGTGTGCGGGCTGGGACTCGGGTTCACGGCGCTCTATTTTCGCAACGATGTCGTCCTGGCCCTGGCGCGGGCGACGCAACGCCAGGAAGTGCTGCAGCGGTTTTATCAGTTTAGCGAACTGCCCTCGCATGTCGCCGTCGGCGACATCACCTTGATCGTCGTGCTGACGATTGTCATTTCGACGCTGGCCGGCCTGCTGCCGGCGTGGCGGGCGGCGCGGCTCAAACCCGTGGAGGCGCTGCGCAGCGAGTGAGCTCGCTGCGAACGCTGAACGCCGATGAAAAACGAAAACAATAACGCCATTGCTGTTCGAATCCGCGATTGGATTTTGGAGGTTCGACGTTCGGAGTTCGGAGTTCGGCGTTCAGCGTTCAAAGGGGAGTCCTGCCGCCATGGCTGACGCCATTCTCACCGCCCGCGCCTTGCGCAAGCTCTACCTCAGCGGCACCCAGCGGCTGGAGGTGCTCCGCGGGGTCGATCTGGAGATCGCGGCGGGCGAGAGCGTCAGTATCCGCGGTGAATCGGGCTCGGGAAAGTCCACGTTGCTCAATCTTTTGGCCGGTCTTGATGCTCCGGATGGCGGCGAAATAGTCTGGCGCGGCGAGAAAACGCTCCCGGCGTCGCGTCGCGCCCGCCTGATCGGCCTGGTGTTTCAGGCCTATTATCTCGTGCCGGAGCTCGACGCGCTGGCCAACGTGTTGCTGGCGCACCGGATCGTCGCCCGGCCCGACGCCGTGGCGCGCGCGCGGGCCGCAGAATTGCTCGCGCGGGTCGGCCTCGCGGAACGCACCCGCCATCTGCCGTCGCAACTCTCCGGCGGCGAACGCCAGCGCGTGGCGGTGGCCCGCGCGCTGATGAACCGGCCCGCCTTGATCCTGGCCGACGAGCCGACCGGCAACCTCGACGAGCAGACGGGCGACACCGTTATCGCGCTGCTCCTCGGCCTCTGCGCCGAAACCCAAACGGCGCTGGTCCTCGTGACTCACAACGCCGCGCATGCCGCGAAAACAACCCGCCAGCTTTTCCTGCACGAAGGCGTACTCAAGTAAGAAGGCCTGACTTTTTACAGAAGGAAACGAAGGTAATGAAGCGACCTATCTGCTGCATTAAGTCCAATTTCCAAGCATAGCCCGGTTTTAATGTCAGATAGCGGAAAACCAACGGCGCTTCGTTTCCTTCGTTATCTTCTGTAAAAGCTCCGAAATCTTCCGCTACTTTTAAAGTTTCATGGCTAATCCAAAAATCAAATGCGGCGTCGTCGGTGTGGGGTCGCTCGGGCAGCACCATGCGCGGATCTACGCGTCGTTGCCGGGCGCCGAATTGGCCGGCGTTTTCGAAACGGACAATGCGCGCGCGAAGGAGATTTGCGCCAAGCACAACTGCCGGCGTTTTACCACGCTCGACGAATTGGGTGAGGCCTGCGACGCCGTTTCGGTCGTTGTCCCGACGGACCGGCACGCCGAGATTGCCCTGCCGCTGCTCGCCCAGGGCTGCCATCTGTTGATCGAAAAACCGATTTGCGCCTCGTTGGCCGAAGCCGAGCAGGTGCTCGCGGTCGCCCAGAAAAATAGTTGCCTGGTCCAGGTCGGCCATGTCGAGCACTTCAACCCTGTCATGGCGTTCCTCGAAAAAGAGGCGGCGCATCCGCGTTACCTCACCGCCGAGCGTCTCGCGCCGTATCAGATGCGCGGCACCGAGGTGGGGGTGGTGCTCGACCTGATGATCCACGACATCGGCATCGTGCTGGCATTGGTGAAGTCGCCGCTGGCCCGCATCGACAGCGTGGGCATCCAGGTGCTTTCAAAAACCGAGGACATCGCCAATGCCCGGCTGCAATTCGAGAACGGCTGCGTGGCCAATTTAAGCGCCAGCCGCCTGAGCCTGAAA
>JBEKQH010000184.1:0-4704 GCA_049519915.1 Opitutaceae bacterium | reverse complement strand
CGCGATTGAAGAGCGCGCCGGTCGGGCAGGACATGACACATTTGCCACACTGGGTGCAGCTGTCCGACTCGCCCCACGGCTGGCAAAGGTCGGTGATGATCTGCGCGGTGGCCCCGCGGCCGGCGACATTCTTGGTGCCGGCGCCTTCCACGTGCCAGCAGACCCGGACACAACGGTTGCAAAGAATGCAACGGTTGTGATCCATGCCGAAGCGCGGGTGCGTGATGTCCACCTCCCACTTGGGATAGGTGTATTCGTAGCGGACGTGGTCCATGCCCTGGCTGTAGGCCAAGGTCTGCAGCTCGCAATGGCCGTTGGAGACGCAAACGGAACAAATGTGATTTCGTTCGGCAAACAAGAGTTCGAGGGTCATGCGGCGGTATTTCCGCAGGCGCTCGCTGTCGGTCTTGATGTTCATGCCGTCGGCGGCCTTGGTCGTGCAGGCTGGCAGCAGTTTGGGCGTGCCCGCCACCTCCACCAAACAGAGCCGGCAGGCGCCGATGTCATACACGCCTTCCAGATGGCACAGGGTCGGAATTTTCACGCCGGCATCGCCGGCTGCGTCCAGAATGGTCGCACCCGCCGCGGCGCTGACTTGCTTCCCGTCGATGGTGAGGGTCGTGGGCATCATGACTTTGAAGGGGTGGCCGAGGCGACCGCGGCCGGCGGGCCGTATTTGTCCGGTTGCAAACGTTCGGTATATTCGTGCCGAAAAAATCGCAGAGTGCTCAGCACGGGATTCGGCGAGGTCTGCCCAAGACCGCAAAGACTGGTGTTCTTCACCATGTCGCAGAGCTCCTCGAGCTTTTGCAGATCGCGCAGGGTGGCCTTCCGCTCGCAAATCTTCGTGAGAAGATTGTACATCTGGGCGGTTCCGGCGCGGCACGGAATGCACTTGCCGCAAGACTCGTCCTTGCAGAAATCCATGAAGAACCGCGCCATCTCCACCATATTGGTGGCCTGGTCCATGACGATCATGCCGCCGGAGCCCATGATCGAGCCCAACTTCACCAGCGAGTCATAGTCGACCGGCGTGTCGAGCGCCTCGACCGGAATGCAGCCGCCCGAGGGACCGCCGGTTTGGACCGCTTTAATCGTGCCCCCATCCGGGGCGCCCCCGCCCATTTCCTCGACGATGTCGCGAAGTTTTGTGCCCATGGGCACCTCGATCAAACCGGTGTTCTTGATCTTGCCGGCGAGCGCAAACACCTTCGTCCCCTTGCTCTTCTCCGTGCCGATGCCGGCGAACCAATCGGCGCCCTTGCGAATGATGGCGGCGATATTGGCAAATGTTTCGACGTTGTTGATCAGCGTCGGACAGTCCCACAAGCCGCTCTCCGCCGGAAAAGGCGGGCGCGGACGCGGCGTGCCGCGTTTGCCCTCGACCGAGGCCATCAGGGCGGTTTCCTCGCCGCAAACAAAGGCGCCGGCGCCGATACGGATATCGATCGTGAGGTTGAAAGGCGAGTCGAAGATCCCGCTGCCGAGAAGCCCCAGCTGCTTCGCCTGGCGGATGGCGACCTGCAGACGGCTGATGGCGAGAGGATATTCGGCGCGGACGTAGATGTAGGCCTGGTCGGCCCCGACCGCGTAGGCGGCGATCGCGATGCCTTCGAGGACGCTATGGGGATCGCTTTCCAAGACGCTGCGATCCATGAACGCGCCCGGATCGCCCTCGTCCGCATTGCAAATGACGAATTTCTTTCCGCCGGCTGACTTGGCGACCGTCGCCCACTTGAGACCCGTGGGAAATCCGGCGCCGCCGCGGCCGCGCAGACCGCTTTTGGAAATGGCCGCAACGACGTCCGCCGGCGTCATCTCGCGCAACGCATCATGCAGCGCTTCGTAGCCGTCCGCCGCAATGTAGCTTTCGATGCGCTCCGGGTTCACGATCCCGCTGTTCGCCAGCACCACCGACATTTGCCGGGCAAAAAAAGGATGCGTGGGATCGCCGCGGGCGACTTTGGCCAGACCGCCTTTCAGTGCCTCCACGATGGGAGCGGCATCTTCGGGACGAACCTTCTCATAGAGAATACCCGACGGATCCGCCTGGACCAATGGGCCCTGACAACAAAGTTTCAGGCAGCCCACGCAGCGGACCTCAATCTGGTCCTGCAAGCCGGCGGCCTCAACGGCTTTGTCGAGCGCGTCTTTGAGCGCCTGTGCGTTCAAGGACATGCAGCCGGCGGCCATGCAACACCGGAGGACATATTTTTTCTGTCCGGCCAACTCTCGCTCTTTAATCTGTTGGAGGTCGCTTAGAATCATTTTTCGATCCATTTGTTGATTTCTGCCAACGCCAATTCGGGGGTCTGCTTGGGCGTCACCGTGCCGTCGTAAACCACCGCCGGCGCAATGCCGCAGCCGCCGATGCAGCGCGCGGTCAAAAGCGAGAACCGGTTGTCGGGCGTCGTTTCGCCGGGCTTGATCTTGGACCTCTCTTCGATGGCCGAGAGAATTTTATCCGCGCCCTTGACGTAGCAGGCCGTCCCCATGCAAACCACACAGGTGTGTTCGCCCTGCGGTTTGAGCCGGAAAAAGTGGTAGAACGTCGCGACCCCGTAAACGCGGCTGGGCGGCAGCCTCAATTTTGAAGCGACAAAAAGCAGCAAGTCGTCCTCGAGGAAGCCGAACAACTCCTGGGCCTTGTGCAAAATCTCGATCAAGGCGTCCTGCTTGAACTGGAACTTCTTCATATGCGCTTCCAGGATCTTGAAACGCTTGTCGCCAGATGCATGCGCAAGAGCGGCTTGCATCCTGTTTTTTGGTGGTTTGACCAGGGTCGGGTTCATCGGATCGAATTCCTCAGAAATAACAGCTTAGCATCCAAATTTCGTCCCGGCTCCTCACCGGTTGCCAATGACTCTGCAAATCTTGCTCATTTTCTGCGCAATAAAATTGCGGCGAAAATTTCCCGCAAAATATCGAAAATTGAACACGGAGATGATTCTCTGCCTTCTTCTGTTTAAGAATCCGATATGATCCTCCGCGGCCCCGCAAAATCAGCCGACCGAGGTGAGGCCCAGCAACGCGCCCAACGCCTGGCCGGCGGAAATCCCGCCGTCGTTCGGCGGCAGGTCGCGATGACAAAGCACCTTGAAACCCGCCGCGGCTAATCCGCACCGGGTCTCTTCGAGCAGCCGCGCATTTTGAAAACAACCTCCGGTCAGCACCACCGATTCGATGCCGACCTGGGAAGCGACGTCGGCCACGCTGCGCGCGAGGCCCCGGTGAAACTGAGCCGCGGCCTGCGACGGCTGCAGGCCGGCGCCGCTTTGCAGCACAGACGCCAACAGAGGCCGCCAATCGATCTGCAGGCGGCCGCCTTCGCCTGCGGTGGCCACCGGCAGGACCACGCCGCCATCCCCTGATGCTTCCTCCGCCATGAACTCCAGCTCCATCGCCGCCTGCCCCTCGAACGTGCAGCGAGTGCGCGTTCCGAGCACCGCCGCAATGCCGTCAAATAACCGGCCGGCGCTCGTGGTGATCGGCGATTGGATTCCGCGTTCGAGCATCGCGAACAAAATTTTCGCGTCCGGCTCGCGGAACCCCAGCGAAACCGCCAGCGGCGCCAGCCGGGCCCGGTCGCCCGCGAACAAATCATATAAGAGTCCGAGCGCGCTTCGCCGCGGCTCGCGCACCGCGATCTCCCCCCCGGGCAACCGAAACGGCCGGAGATGAGCCACCCGCCGCGCCGTTCGCGCCGCCTGATCGACCACGATGAACTCGCCGCCCCAAATGGTCCCGTCCGAACCGAAGCCGGTGCCATCCCAGGCCACCCCCAGCACTTGCTCCGGCCCGCCGCCGTGCTCCAACAAACAGGAGAGCACATGCGCCAGGTGATGTTGCACGGCCACGACCGGCAAGCTGAGGCTCTGCGCGAATCGCGTCGAGGCGTAGTCGGGGTGGGCGTCGCAGACGACCCGGTCGAAGCGGTTGCCATAAAGCGATCCGAGCAATCCCACGGTCTGGCGAAACGCGTCCATCGAGAGCGGGTTCGACAGATCGCCGATGTGCGGGCTCAGCACCAGATTTGCGCCCGCCGTCACCGCGATCGTGTTCTTGAGATGTCCGCCCACGCACAGCATCGGTCCCTTCGCCGCCGCTCCCGGCGGCAGGGGAAACGGCTCCGGGGCGAAACCGCGCGCGCGGCGCAGCAGCACCGTGCCGCCGGCGACGGGCTTCACCACCGAATCGTCCACCGGCCGCGCAATCGGACGATTGTGCATGAGGAAAAAATCGGCGATCCCGCCCAGGCGCCGCCGCGCCTCCTCATTGTCCGTGCAAAGCGGCTCCTCGGAAAGATTGCCGCTGGTGGCGACCACGGGGCGGTCGACGGCCGCGAGCAGCACGACGTGCAAGGGAGCGTAGGGCAGCAGCGCGCCGATCCACGGATTGCCCGGCGCCACCGAGGCAGCCAGGGAACTTTCCGGACGCCGCCGCACCAGCACGATCGGAGCCGCGGGCGAGGCGAAGAGTTCGCGTTCGACCTCGGCCACGACCGCCGCTTCCGCCAACCGGTCGAACGACGGAAACATGACGGCGAACGGCTTCACTTCCCGCTGCTTGCGGCGGCGCAGCTCGCGCACCGCATTCTCTTTAGCCGCGACCACAATCACGTGGAAGCCGCCCACTCCTTTGACCGCGACGATCGGGCCGGCCCGCGGGGCCGCGGCCGCGGCCGCGATCGCCGCGCCGCGCGCG
>JBEKQH010000183.1:0-4704 GCA_049519915.1 Opitutaceae bacterium | reverse complement strand
AGTCCGGTGCGATGGCCGTCGCTGAAATCGAACCGCAGGGCGTAATTGCCGACCCGTTCCCAGCCGAGCACTTCCACGTCGGGAAACTGAGGCGCCTCGCCGCGGTAGTGGTTGCCGAAAATATCCTGTTCGCCGCGCGTTTCCGCACTGGGCGAGGCCGCGCGCAAAATCCCGGCGGGAAAAAACGTCTCTGCGCCGTCGTTCCACACGATGGCGACTTCATTACCGATGAGCTGGATGTTCTCAGGGGTTCTCAATTTACGGGTACAAATCAAGCGTAGGCAACGGCCGAAGAACAGCAAATAATCTGCTTAAATCGGACCGCGACACGTCCCGCCAACAGGGATCTTTTTGCGCCGTTCGCTTGGAATCGCCGCGTTTACCGGAGCACGGCTCGCGTAGTCGGCAGATCGTCGGTGCTCCAACCGCCCCCGAGCGCCGCGATCAAAGCGACTCCGGACGTCAGACGCGATTGCAGGATGGCGAGCGCGGCTTCGCGATTGTTCAGCTCGATCGCCTGCGCTGTCACGACCGTCGTATAGTCCACCGTGCCGGCGTTGTATTCGTTGAGCGCGATCTGGGACGCCTGCGCGGCCTCGGTCACGGCGGCGTCTTCCACTTGGGCTTCCTGCGCCAAAAGGCCGAGCGCCGCCAGTTGGTCTTCCACTTGTTGGAAGGCGGTGAGCACGGTTTGGCGATAATTGGCCACGCTGGCGTTATAGCTGGCCCGCGCTTCCTTGACCAGATCCTGGGTCTGGCCGGCATTGAAAAGGGGCTCGCTTAGCTGGGAGCCCAGGGACCAAAAGCGATCGGGGGACGTAAAGATATGCTGCAGGACGGAGCTTTGGTAGCCGCCGTCGGCCGACAGCGTCAGGTCGGGAAAATAACCGGACGTTTGCACGCCGATCTTGGCGTTGGCCGACGCGACCTCGCGCTCGGCTTGCGCAACATCGGGACGCCGTTCGAGCAGCGTGGATGGCAGCTGGGACGGAATCTGCACCAACGAAAGGCCCAACGTGCGGCGGGGTGCGATCGAAAAGTCCGCCGGGGACCGGCCGATCAACACGGCGATCGCGTGCTCCAGTTGGGCGCGCTGCACGCCGACGTCGATCCACTGCGCACGAGTCGAGTCGAGTTGTGTCTGGGCTTGAATGACATCGCTTTTTGCCGCCACGCCGACGGCGTATTTGTTCTGGGCGATCTGAAGGGAGCGTCGGTAACCGTCGACCGAATCCTGCAACAGGCGAATTTTATCATCCAAGATTCGCAGCTCGATGTAGTCTTGGGCGAGCGTGGATTGGGTGGAGAGCCGCGCGGAGGCCACGTCGGCGGCACTGGCTTGGGCCGACGCAATGTCGGCCTCCGTTTGGCGCCTGATCTTGCCCCAAAGGTCCGGCTCCCACGCCGCTTGGAGACTGGCGGAGAAGGTGTTGACGGGATGGGTGACCTCAGTCGAAGACGTCGTGGAAAGGGCGGAGGAGGGCGCTTTCGAGCGATTGGCCGATCCCGCCAGGGAAAGCGTGGGAAAGAAAGTCGATCGATCGCCGCGCGCGATCTGTCGGGCGGCCTCGTAGTTGGCTTCAGCCACTTGCAACGACTGATTCGATAGGGCCACCTGGGATTCGAGCTGACCCAGCTCCGGATCCCCCAACGCGTTCCACCATGGGCCTCGGTCGGTGTCGTCCGCAGGGGCTGCGGGCGTCCAGCCTTCGGCTTCTTTGAAGGCCGCCGGAGCGGCTACCGTAGGGCGACGATAATTCGGGCCGACGGCGCAACCGCCGGCCAGGACGAGCGCCAGCGAAGCGCAAATGGCACGCGGGCCAAATCGGCGGATGGGTTGTTTGGGAGACATCGTGGATTTCAAGGCCATCATAGCGTGTTTAAACTTTGGCTGGAAGCGGGCCTCCGCCCGGACTTTGGCCGAACCTCGTTCGCAGGTTTTTGCACCACAGGCGGGCGCGATCGACGTAAAGATAAACGACCGGCGTGGTGTAGAGCGTTAGAAGCTGGCTCAGGATCAGCCCGCCGACGATGGAGAGGCCGAGGGGTTGCCTTACTTCCGCGCCGTTGCCCTGGCCGATGGCCAGCGGAACCGCGCCGAGCAGCGCCGCCAAGGTCGTCATCATGATCGGGCGAAAGCGCAGCAGGCTGGCCTGGTAGATGGCGTCGCGCGGGCTCAGACCTTCGTTGCGTTCGGCATCGATGGCGAAATCGATCATCATGATGGCGTTTTTCTTCACGATGCCAATGAGCAGAATGACGCCAATCAAGGCGATGAGACTGAATTCGGTCTTGAAGAGCATGAGGGCGAGCACGGCGCCGACGCCCGCGGAGGGCAGCGTGGAAAGGATGGTGAGGGGGTGCGCGTAGCTTTCATACAGCACGCCCAGGACGACATAGATCGCGGCGATCGCGGCTAAGATCAAAAGAGGTTCGCCGCCGACCGACTGTTGGTAGCTTTGCGCCGTTCCCTGAAAGCTCCCATGGACCGAGTCCGGCATGTGAATCAACTGGGTCTGTCGGTTGATCGCTTCCACCGCTTCACTCAACGAATGGCCCGGAGCCATGTTGAATGAAATGGTCGCCGCCGCAAATTGCCCCTGATGATTGACCGCCAGGGGCGTCATCCCCATCTGGTAATGGGCGAAAGCCGACAGGGGAATCATGCTCTCCTTGTTGGTGCTGACGGCCTGTCCGGTCGAAGCGGAGTTCTTTCCCGTGGCGGCGATGGAATTGAGGGCGGCGTTACGGGCCTCATCGGCCGCGACCGAGGTCGCCCCGGAACCGCCGGATTTTGTCACCACGGTCCCGGCCACGGCATTGGTCGACTGCGTGCCACGAATTGCGCCGCCGGATGTGCTGACGTAAATATTGTTTAGACTCGCCGGATTTTGCCAGAAACGCGGAGCGACGACCATGACGACGTGGTACTGATTGAGCGATTCATAGATCGTGGAGACCTGGCGTTGGCCGAAAGCGTCGTAGAGCGTATTGTCGATCTGGCTGGCGGTGAGTCCCAGCCGGTAGGCGGTGTCGCGGTCGATGACCAGGTCGGTTTCGAGTCCGGAGTTCTGCTGATCCGAATTGAGATCCTTGAGGATGGGTTCGCTATTGAGGGCTTCGAGCAGTTTCGGGGTCCACGTTTGGAGATCGGACAACTCGTCGGCCTGCAAGGTGTATTGGTAAAGGGAGTTGCTTTGGCGCCCGCCGGTGCGGATGTCTTGCACGGGGGCGAGAAAAAGGGTTGCGCCGGCCACCTGGGAGAGCTTGGGACGCAGGCGCGCAATCACGTCCTCCGACGACGCTTGGCGGACCGCCAGGGGCTTGAGGGTGATGGAGAGCTGGGCCGTGTTGGTTCCGCTGCCGCCCCAGCCGCCACCGCCCATGGTTCCGACAGCGGTCTCCACGGCCGGGTCGGCTTCCACGAGGTCGATGAATTGCTTCATTTTCCCCGACGTGCGTTGGAAAGAACTGCTCTGGTCCGCCTGAAGTCCGCCCTGGATCAACCCGGTGTCCTGCTCGGGAATGAAGCCCTTGGGAATGCGGGCAAACAGCCAGAAATTCAACCCCACGGCGGCCACGAGGATCAACAGCATGATGCGCCCGTGGCGCAGCGCCCATTGCAGAGAATGGTCATAGCTGTCGAGCAGATCGTCGAAGAAACGCTGGCTCCAGCGGTAGAAACGGCCGCGTTCGGTTGTGGCGCCATGGCGGCCGAGCAGAAAGGCGCACATCATGGGCGTGGTGGTGAGCGAGATGACCATCGAGATCAGAATCGCCGCCGAGAGGGTGATGGTGAATTCGCGGAAAAAACGGCCGACCAAACCGGGATAAAGGAGGATAGGAATGAAGACCGCGATGAGCGAGAGGCTCATGGCGAGCACGGTAAATCCGACCTCCCGCACGCCGAGCAGGGTTGCCCGAAAACGCGGAACTCCGGCTTCCATGTGGCGCACGATATTTTCCATCACGACGATGGCATCGTCGACCACGAAGCCGGTGGCGATGGTGAGGGCCATCAGCGACAAATTATCGAGGCTATAACCCAACAGGTACATGACCCCAAAGGTGCCGATCAGCGAGAGGGGGACGGCGACGCCCGGAATCATCGTCGCGCGCGCGTCGCGAAGGAAAAAGAACACCACCAGGATCACCAGGATCACGGCGATCACGAGCGTCCGCTCAACGTCATGGAGGGAGGCCCGGATGGTCAGGCTGCGGTCCATCGCGACCGAAAGCTCCACCGCGCCGGGGATGGACGCTTGCAACTCCGGCAACATCGCACGCACCCGGTCCACCGTTTCGATGATATTGGCGCCGGACTGCCGCGAAACGGTCACCAACACCGCGGGACGATCCCGCGACATCCCGAGGTTGCGGGTGTCTTCGACCGAATCCAGGACATTGGCCACATCCGAAAGCCGGATGGGCGCATGGTTGCGGTAGGCGACAACGAGCGATTTGTATTCGTTGGCGGACCGCGCCTGGTCGTTGCTATAAATTTGCCAATGCAGATCGTCGCTCTCGATCGCGCCCTTGGGGCTGTTGGCATTGGCGGCCGCCAGCGCGGCCCGCACATCCTCCATCCCGACGCCGTACTTGAAAAGGGCCAGGGGGTTTATTTCCACCCGGACGGCGGGCAGGGAGCTTCCGCTGACGCTGACATCACCCACGCCAGGTATCTGGGACAGCTTTTGCTCCAAG
>JBEKQH010000182.1:0-4713 GCA_049519915.1 Opitutaceae bacterium | reverse complement strand
GGGAAAATATCAGGTGCTCGTGTGCACAACCATCATCGAAAGCGGACTGGATATTCCGAATTGCAACACGCTCATCATCGAGGGCGCGGACCGTTTTGGGCTGGCGCAACTCTATCAGTTGCGCGGGCGCGTGGGACGCTTCAAGCACCAAGCCTATGCCTACCTGCTGCTGCACCGCCACACGCGGCTGCTGGATATGGCCCGGGAGCGGCTCAACACCCTGCGCGCACACAACCAGCTTGGCGCCGGCTTCCGGATCGCGATGCGCGATCTCGAACTGCGCGGCGCCGGCAACCTCCTCGGGGCCGAACAGAGCGGGCACATCGTCGGCGTTGGCTTCGAACTCTACTGCCAGCTCCTGCGGCAGTCGGTCGCGCGCCTCAAAGGCGAAGCGCAGGCCGCCGCCGTGCGGGCCAACGTAAAGCTCGACTTTGTCTTCATTGGCGACGCCTCGGGCGAAGGCGCGGCGCGCGGCCGGCACGAAGACGGTTACACCGCGCTCAAGGAGGCTGAATCGGCCGGCGGCAAGGAGGTGGCAAAAATCGCGGCCCGTCTTCCGGCCGGCTACATCGCCGAAACGCGTTTGCGCATCGATTTCTACCGGCGGCTCGCGCTGGCGGGAACCCCCGCCCAGGTGAAGCAGATCGAAAACGAGTTACGCGACCGTTTCGGCCCCTTCGGCGACGAAGTGAGGGCGTTGCTGCTCGTGACCGAAATTCGCGTGCGGGCGGAACAAAAGGGCCTTATTTCCGTCACAACCGACGGCAGCCGCTTAAAGTGTCTGCGGGGCAGCGGACGCCACGACGACCTGGTGATGGTCGGAACGCGGTTTCCGAGATTGACCGCCCCGCGGCCCCTTCTACGGTTGCGGGAAATCATTTTGTTCCTCATCAACCTGGCATGACTCCTTTCCGCTCCGTCCCTGGCGTTGCTCTCTGCGTGCTCTTCGCCGGCCTCGCCGCCTTCGTCCGCGCCCAGCCGCCGATGCCGGAAAACGACGGACTCAATCTGCGTTTCACGGACGGGATCGCCGCCGTCGTCGAAGACAAAATTGTCACGGTGGACGACGTGCGCCGGGAAATAGGCCCGCTGATCCCCCAGCTTCAACGAGAGAGTCACAACGAGCAGGAGTTCGACGAGAAACTCGAAACGCTCCAAAACGATATTATTCAGCAACTCATTGATCGTGTGCTAATTGTGAAAGAGTTTCACAAGGACGATAAAAGGCACGTCCCCGACAACATTATCGAAAACGAGATTGAGGAGCAGCAAATCAACGAGTTCGACGGCGACCGCAGCAAATTTCTCGCCTACCTGCGCTCGCGAGGCCTGACGATGCGCGACTATCGCAAGGAGGTCGAAGACAATCTCATTTACGACTACATGCGCCAGCAGCAGCGCAAGTCGCAAAGCACGGTCAGCCCGGTCAAGATCGAGACGTTTTACAACGAAAACAAGGAACGTTTTTATCAGGAAGATTCCGTCCATTTGCGCATGATTCAGTTCTTGCGCCGCGACGGCGAAACCGACGACCGCTTGAAAGCCCGGGCCCAGGAAACCTACAACCGGTTCAAGGCCGGTGAGAAATTCGCCGATCTAGCCAGGGAATTCAGCCAGGATACCCGCCGCACCAAAGGCGGCGACTGGGATTGGGTGAATCGGTCGAGCATCCGCAAGGAATTCGCCGACGTTCTCTTTAGTCTCAAAAAAGACGAATGCAGCGAACCGATCGTGCTCAAGGACGGCGCCTATCTGCTTTACGTCGAAGACCGCAAATATGCCGGCATTCAGCCGCTCGGCGTCGTGCGCAGCCAGATCGAACGCATTCTCGTCACCCAATCCGCGCGCGATGCCACCGAGCTCTGGCTGGAACGTCTGCGCCGCGAAGGCTACGTCAAGCACTTCCAGATCTAAGCTGTAACCGATTCAGCCGGCCAGACCGAGTAAATCGTCACGGCTTAAAACTTAAAGTTTATGCCACCCCGCACACCCTCTTCGTTGCCAAATTCGACTCGATTGGTGTAGTTGCCGTCGAGAGAATGGATGGATTGGTTGTAACCGGTGCTGGATTGAAAGATGGCGCCCAGATAAAGCCCGGTCGTCTCGGTCAGCGAATATTCGAGATCGGCATCGGCAAAACAGGCCGGCAACACGGTATAGTAGTCATCGGACACCGTACTCGTGATCGAACTTCCGGTCGGCGGGGTGAGCGTCTGATTGACGGTAAAGGTCGTGCCGACATAGAGAAGCGCAGGGCCGCCGCTCACGCTCGCGCTAAAGTTCTTGGTGAACGGAACGGTCATCTGCGGTCCAGCCCGCAGCGTGAAATAGGCTCCATTGATCGTCCATTGATCGGTGGCCTGCGTTTCCTGCGTGTTCGTCGACGAGGTAGCCGGTTCCGAATCGAGTAAGGTCGTGTTAGCATTTCCGTTAGTGTCTGCGGAAGGCGCAACGTAAGGCGCCGCCGGCACCGGCGTGGTGGAAGGAGTCGTCGGATAAGTGGGGTTTCCATTGCTATCCGTCACGGGGGTGCCGGTGGAATCAAGAATCGGATTGTACGCGTTGTAGTGGTCGGTCAGCGTCGTCAGCGTGGCGTCGACCTGGCTGCTCCGCGAATAGCTGATCTTGTTAATGGCCAGCCCGGCAATGAGATCGAACTGGATTCGGCCGATGTGCCATCCGAAATCGCGCTCGTAGGTAGCCTCGACGCCCGAGGCAAGGTTAGCCTGGCCGCCATGGGTATTATTGCCGTTGATTTCGGCGCTATAGGCATGCATGTCGACGCCGCCACTTGCGAGGGCCTGCGAAGCCGAGTCATAGCTCCAGGTATTGGTGCGGCCATCGTTCGTGGAAAGGCCACCGTTGCGCGTGTCCGGCGAAACCGTGCCGTCATTATAGGTCCGGCCGGTCGTAGTTGAATCGGCCGACGGGTCGGCTTGCGCCGGAATATTGCCGGAACCGGAAAACGAAACTTTCGGCCCGCTCAAATAGCGCAATCCGACGCTCAGTTTTTGCTTTGGGGGGGCAAAATAGTCCACATCGATCCCCTCAGGGGGAGGCGGCTCGTATTGCTCGGACGGCTGCTGCCCATCCTGCGCATGGAGCGAACCAAGGAGGGGTGCCAGAAAGACGAGCGCGAGGCAGGCAAAGAGTTTCTTCATGCGAATGACGTGTTCAGACGCGAACACGAGCAGAATGTTGCGAGAAAGATTCATGGCATGGCAAGCCTGCGTTCGCGGCAACCATGCGCTTCCGCCATCTCAAATATGGGAGTTTCAGATCTCAAGTGCGCGGTGGCCGCGCCGCCCGCCTCTCTCATTCCTTGAACTCATTGAAGTTTCTTTTGGCGGCGGCGGCCTCGGACTTCATTGCGGCGGCCACTTGCGGATCAACGGCGGCCTCGCGCTCGCGCAACCGCTTCTCCCGGGCGCGCAGCTCCTCTTCGCGCTGGTCCAGCTCGGTTTCCTTTTCCTGCTGAGCCTGGACTTTTTCGAAGAGCTTGGACTCGCTTTCATCCAGGAACTGTTCGCGTTCGCGTTGGGACTTTTTGGCCTCTTTCAGCGTGTTTTCCTGGCGAAGCAGCTCGGCCCGCAAATGCTCGAGGGCCACCTGCTCTTCCTTGGTCGCCGCCCGGCTGCCCGGCGTATGGGAATTTTTTCGGGCGATATCCACCAGCTTCTCCCGCGCGAGAAGCAAGGCCTCGGACTCGGCCATATCGCGCTCGCGGCTGGCCAGAGCGACTTCCAATTCGGCAATCTCGCGCTCCCGGCCGACCAACTTTTGTTCGAGCTCGCGAAGGCTTTTCTCGAGTTCGCCCACCTGGGCCGAGTCGAGCAGCCGCGCCTCGCCCCAGGGCGTGCGTGTGACGGAGATGATGGCATTGATCGACTTGCGCGCCTCCGCCGAGGCCGCGGCGATCTCGGGGGCCCGCGTGCCGCCCTGGCGCCGCGGAAGCGCAAGGCTGAGCTCGCTTTTGGCCCGCGCCGGAAACTTGATGGACTGTTCGGGCACGTCGGCCATGGGAAGCTATTTTCCGCCGAAAAGCCGCGCAAAAAAGCCGCGGCGTTTTGCCCTCTTCTGCTCGACCGGCACCGGCCGAAGCCGAGGCTGCAGCAACACGCTGGCCAGCGTTTCAACCACCGGGTCGTTGAGCACCATCAGATAACGTTCAAGTGAGCCGCCTTCGTCGATTTGCGCCTTAAGTTCGGCCAGCTCACCGGCAAACCACGCAAAAAATTGGTCGGACCGGGCGCGCAGCGCAGCGATCGCCGCGGTGACTTCCTCTTCGGAAAGGGTGTCGGCCTCCTGCGCTTCCTGCTTGGTCAATTGGGCGCCGCAACTGCGCAAAATCGCAAAACGCATGGCCGGCGGATTGGCGTTGATCGGCAGCGCGAGCGCTTCCGGCAAGTGAAGGTCCTTGCTGCCCGGACGGAAAGGCAGCAATTCCGCCAGCGTGTTTTCATCGATATGCGCGATGGCATTGAGCAATTTGCGAAAATCGCCGCTCACAATGACATTTTTTGACAAACCCTGCGCAAAAACCGCGAATTGTCCGAGCGTGGCGAGATTTTCCCGCTGGCAAAACTCGAGCGTTTCGGCCGAGAGCTGGGTCAGTCCGATGGGATAGTCCTCCGGGATTTCCAACTTCGCAAAGTTCTTCAACAACTGATTGTCCTTCTGTCCCTCGACTTCCGCCTGCTGCACCATTTCGCC
>JBEKQH010000181.1:0-4754 GCA_049519915.1 Opitutaceae bacterium | reverse complement strand
AGCTCGCGTTCAACCCCGGTCGAGATTCCGCCAATGAGTTTCTCGCGGTCGGAATTGATCTCCTCAATCGTCATCGTGGCAATAACGATGCGCATCTGGCCGGTGATGATTTCCTGCGCGAGCTGGCTGATCTCTTCATCCGACTTGCCCAGCAGGCGGTTGGCCGCGGCCATCATCAGCTCGGGCTTTTTGGAGATGGCGATGGTAAAGTTTGACGGGACGCTCACGCGGATTTTCTGCGAGGAGAGCGCATCTTCCAGCTCGATCTTGATATTGAGCGGCCGCAGCGACATGTAACCGTAGCTCTGGAAGATGGGGGCGATAAATTTCGCGCCGCCGTTGATGCACCGGGAACTTTGCCCCGATCCCGTTTTGCCGTATACGACAAGCACCTTGTCGGGCGGGCACATTTTGAAGCGGCCGAGGCAGGTCGCTATGACAATGACGAGGAATAAAATTCCCACGCCAGCAAAGACGATAGTGAGGAGACTCATGTTTTTTTGGTTTCGACGAGGAGGTTCGGTCCATCAAGCCGGATGACGGTTACGGTTTTCCCTGTAGAAATAGGTTCTGTTTCCCTGGTGACGGCCGGGAGCGTTTCCAAGCCGGTGTTGAGGGTGACTTGGACTTGCCCTCCGGTGGCGGGATCGATGGTCGTGTAAACAATACCCTCTTTGCCGATGGCACTTTCTATTCTCAGGCTGCCATCGTTCTGGAAATGGATAAAGGTGCACACGATTCCCCAAATGAGGAACATGGCGCACAAGCCGGCGAGGATGGCTAGGCCGAACGACGGAAAGAAGGACATCTCGCCCATGCAGTAACCGCCGGCCCATCCAAATCCAAAAAAGAACCCAGTAATCGGTTTTACGGAGATCAGACTGGCGCCGGCGTGGTCCGGGTGATCGATGTCCGCGTGAATCTCCATTCCGACAAGCTGGAAAATTCCCAAGATTACGATCAGGAATGCGGCGAGGCAGCCGATTCCGTAGAATACCCTCTGAGCGGGCAAGTATCCTGCCCAATCAGCGGCGAGCGTTCCGAGTAGGTTCATTTTGGATGGGATTGATTTCGATCGGCCGGCACCGCGGCTTCGGGGTAAATAAAACGCGTGATGAAAGCAAAAATAGCTTTGGAAATCACTTATAATATCAAAGGCTTTTTCCAACCGATCGGTCTTTGTGTGAAAAAATTTCATCGGATCGGCCTCCGTGCTCTTCGTGCCTCTGTAGTGAAAAACTTTAGATTTTTGGGGCAGGCAAAAAAACCTTTTCCACGACGGAGACACGGAGATCACAGAGCAAAAACGCCTTATTGGCCTGTTTCTAACCGGCCGCCAGAAGGGGCGCCCCTCGCTGGGCAAAAGCAGGGATAAAATCGCTTAATAATCCGACGCTTAAAACTAGGTTATGAATCATTAAGATATTATTAATAAGCGACTAGCGATGTTATTAGAAATAATAATTGCAATTACTACTGTTTTAGTTCTTACTGTTTTTATGCGGTGCTTCCTGGTTTCGCTCATCACCAACAGGGCGCTCTTTGTCTTCCTGTCGCGGCCTGCCCCGAGAACCTTTGGAAAACATATATTGGATCATCCGTGGTCCTACTGTTGAGCATGAATTCTATAATAGTGAATCACTTACCAATTTGGAATTTGACCCCATTCCGACGTGGGTCCTTAACATCTCACTGGCCAGATGCAGGCCAAGAGGGCGGCCGGTTAAGTTAACCGAAACGTGACTGGATAGTTAACGACTGACGAACGTCTAGATTACCCCTTATGGAACTCCTACTCCCATTGTTGTCGCTTGGTCTGTTTGTCGTCCTGATCGTCCTGCCGATTTGGGTCGTCATGAAGATCCGAAGTCACGACAGCGAGGTCGAAACCCTCCGCCACCGGACGCACGCCCTTGAAGGTGAACTGCGATCTTTGCGCAATGAAATGCACAAGGCTTCGACGGCAGCTCCGGCGAAGGCCGATCGGCCACCGGTCGCCATCGCCCCGGAAACCGCCCCGGTCGCACCTTCGCCGCGTCCAATTCCGCAACCAGAGCCCCAACTGGAGCCGCAGATGGTTATGCCGCGGACACCACCGCCTATTCCCTTGGCGGCCGAAGTTTTCTCCAAATATACGGTTCCGGACGAACAATCCACAGCGAAGGTTCCGCCGCCACGCCGGCCCGAGGTACCCTCCCCTGTTCGGGTCAGCCGCACCCCGTCGCCCTCCCGGCCGGCGATCGACTGGGAACAGTTCATGGGCGCAAAGCTCTTCGCTTGGTTGGGCGGTTTCGCGCTCTTCCTCGGGGTCGCTTTCTTCGTCAAATACTCCTTTGAGCACCAGCTCATTCCACCGGAGGTGCGGGTCGCCCTGGGTTTCCTCCTTGGACTTGGGCTCATCGTCGGCGGCCTGAAACTTTCTCAGGAGAAATTCCGCATCACGGCGCAAACCTTGGTCGCGACAGGCGTCGTTTCGCTCTATGCGGTGACATTCGCGTGCGACTCGATCTATCACTTCGCCTTCTTTGGTCCGCTGCCGACCTTTCTATTGATGACGCTGATCACCGCGACGGCCTTTATCCTCGCGGTGCGTTTGAACGCGCAAGTGGTCGCCATTCTGGGAATCTTGGGCGGCTTCCTGACGCCCATCCTGATTAACACCGGGCATGACAACCCGGTCGGACTCTTCGGCTATATTGCAATTTTGGTCGTGGGGCTTGTCGCCGTGGCCCTGCACCGTGGCTGGTTTTACCTCGTTCCCCTTGGCGCCACCGGGACAGTGCTGATGCTGATTGGCTGGGCCGACAATTTTTACGCGCCGGAAAAAACGGCTACGGCCATGGGCGTGTGCCTTGGTTTCTGCGCTTTGTTTCTCGGGGCCTGCGAGGTCGCACGCCGGTTGGGCAAAGATAATCCCCTCTTCAGCCGCACAGCGATCGCTCTGCCTCTGGTGGCATTTTGTTTCGCTTGGTATTTCCTCGACTTTCCCGCGGTCGCCCAGGGGACATGCCTGTTTTTCACGTTTGTCTTCCTGATCAGCCTATGCGCCTTTGTCCTCGCCTGGAGGGAGAATCTGGACGGTCTGGTCGCAGGCGCCGCGGCCTTCTCGGCCTTGCTCATGGCGCGTTGGGCCGCCGGTCTCTTCGTGGCCGCACAGGCGCCGGTCATTGTCGGCGTAGGCCTCCTCTTCAGCGCTATCTACTTTGTGGTTTATCTCGTCGCCCGGCGGATGGGTCGAGCCACTCCCCCCGTTCTCTGGTCGGCGGTAGGCATGCCCGCAGTCGCTCTCGTATTTGCCTTTGTCCTGGAATCCACGGCGGCGGGCGCGCGGCCGGGACTGCTCTTCACCTTTATCTTTGCAACCGACATTCTGCTGCTGACGCTGGCCTGGCTGGATGAGCGGATGGCAAAGCTTCATCTGGCGGCCGGCCTGGCGGTATTTGCGCTGATCGCATTCTGGGCCACGCAAAGCCTTACGGACGCGCTGCTTCCCTGGGCCCTAACAGCCAGCCTGTTAATGGCCGCGTTGCACACGGCCTTCCCGTTGCTGCTCGAACGTCGCCGCCCTGCCTCCGCGCCGACCTGGTGGAATCAGCTTTTCCCGCCGCTCGCATTGCTGCTGATGCTGGTTCCCCTCTTTCGGTTCGAAACGGTGTCCCTGCTCATCTGGCCCGCCATCTTGCTGGTCGATATGATCGCCATCGGCCTAGCCGTGCTGAGCGCTTCCCTGATCGGAGTGGCCGCCGTCCTGGTGCTCACGCTGGTGGCCACCGGCCTGTGTATATTCCAAGTGCCCGCCGATATTGTTTTTGACCCGTCGTTGCTCCTCGTGATCGGCGGGTTTTCCGTATTCTTCTTTGTCGCGAGCTTGTGGGTTGTGCGCAAACTTGGAAAAAAACTTCCGGCTTTAGACGAACGAATGACGGATGTTTTTGGCGGCGCCCAAAGTCAGCTTCCGGCCTTTGCCTCGCTCTTGCCTTTTCTGCTGCTGATCATGGTTTGCACCCGGCTGACGGTGCCCAGCCCCTCGGCCGTCTTCGCGCTCGGACTCCTCTTGGTCATTCTCACGCTCGGATTGGCGCGACTGTTCGTGGTGGAATGGCTGCCGGCCTGTGGATTGGTCGGCATGGCGGCCTTGGAATTTGTCTGGCACGCGCACCATTTTAATCCGGCGGCTCCCGGTGTGCCGCTGGCTTGGTATGTCAGCTTCTACGTCCTGTTCGCGGCCTATCCTTTCGTTTTTCGGCGCACCTTCGCTCAGCTCACCGGACCCTGGGCCGTCGCCGCAGCGAGCGGCCTGGCTCACTTCTGGATGGCCTACCAAGCGATCAAGCTTGGATGGCCGAACGACATTCTTGGTGCGGTGCCTGCGGCCTTCGCGCTGGCGCCGCTCGCCAGTCTCGTCGGAATTCTGCGTACCACCGATAAGAACAACCCGAAATATCTAAGTCAATTGGCCTGGTTCGGCGGTGTCGCCCTGTTTTTCATCACGCTTGTCTTCCCCATCCAACTTGACCGGCAATGGCTCACGGTGGCCTGGGCTCTCGAGGGCGCCGCTCTGCTCTGGCTTTTTCACCGCGTGCCCCATCCCGGACTGCGCGCAACGGGATCGGCCTTATTGGCCATCGTCTTCGTCCGGCTGGCGCTCAACCCCGCCGTCCTCGAATACCACGTTCGCGGCTATATGCCTGTCTTCAACTGGTATCTTTATGCCTACGGTGTAGCCATTGCCACGCTCTTCACTGGCGCCCGTT
>JBEKQH010000180.1:0-4785 GCA_049519915.1 Opitutaceae bacterium | reverse complement strand
CGCTTGGTCTGGTTCTGATAGTGCCGCACGCTGGGGACCAGCGGCAGATAGTGCAGGAAATGCTCGGCCTGCATCAGCCCGGCGAACTTTTTTTCGCACCGCGGCTTGGTGTGGCAGGCGTGCCATGTCTCGCCCGGTGCGCCGGTGAAAAAAGCTTCGGCCATTTAGCGCTTGAGCAGAAACCGCACGGCGGCGTGGTAGCCCTCGGGACCGAGGCCGCTGATGACCGCGAGGCAGGCGGGTGCCGTGAGCGATTTGTGGCGGAATTCCTCGCGCTGGTAAATGTTGGACAGGTGTACCTCCACGGCCGGCACCTTGGCGCCGAGCAGCGCGTCGCGCAGGGCCACGCTGGTATGGGTGAGCGCTCCGGGATTGACGACGAGACCGTCGGCTTTCGCATCGGCCAGCGCGGCGATCTTGTCGATCAGCGCGCCTTCGTGGTTTGATTGGAAGAATTCCAGTTCGGCGGCCGGACTAAATTCCTTGCGCAGGGCGGTTTCAATATCGGCGAGCGTGACGCGGCCGTAAATTTCCGGCTCGCGCAAACCGAGCCGGTTGAGATTGGGGCCGTTGAGGATGGCGATGCGCTTCATTGGGTTGAAAGAGGAAGAACCTATTTCTTTTAAGAGGGAAGCCTGGAAGCCGGGAAATGAAAACCGGAATTCGTGGCTTCCGGCTTTCTTGCGTCAAAATTCAAAGCGGATTCTCAGTCGCAATGAACTCCCACGGCAAACCAAACTTTGCGCCCAATTCCGCGGCCAGCGCCTTGACGCCATGCACCTCCGTCGCGTAATGGCCGCACAGATAAAGATTGAGCCGTTGTTCCTGCGCGACGTTGAACCATTCCTCGCGCAATTCACCCGTCACCATCGTATCCACCCCCTCGCGCGCGAGTTCGGGCACGGCGCTGTTGCCGCTGCCGCTGCACAAGGCGACGTGCTCCGGCCGGGCCGAGCCGAACTCCAGCGCCACCACCCGCGGGTAGAACTTTTCCAGTTTGGCGCGCAGGCCGGCGCGGTCGGGCGCCCCGGTCGCGACCAGCCCGATGTTTTCGCCTTCGCGCGGCAGAAAGCCCCGGGCCGGCGTCAGCCCGAGCTGACGCGCCAAAATCGCATTGTTCCCGATTTCCGGATGCGCATCGAGCGGCAGATGATTTGAATAGAGCGCGCAGTTGCCCCGGATCAGCGCGGCGACCCGCTCGTAGGCGGAGCCGGTGAGCGGTCGGGGCATGTCCCAATACATCCCGTGATGAACGATGAGAAAATCCACCCCGGCGGCCACGGCTTTTTGAAAAGGCACGACGCCCGCGTCCACCGCCGCGCCTATTTTGGCGACCCGGCCGTCGTTGGCCACCTGCAGCCCGTTGAACGCGCCTGGGGCGTCCTTGAAGACCGCACGACGGGTGCGCTGATCGCAGTAATCGACAAGTTCTTGAAGGATAGGCATGGGGGAAATGACGAATGACGAATTACGAATGCAGAATGACGAATGCCAAGGTTCAAGTATCAAGTGCCCGGTAACAGGAACCAACTACCAACTACTAACTACAAACTACCAATTACCAACTACTAACTACCAACTACTAATGACCGATCCGGCAACTGTGCGCGCTGAAGCCGGCGCCAAAGCTCACTAGCCAGAAATCGCCGTCTGGCCCGGGCGGCCCGCCGCGCAGCGCGTCGGCGAGCGCAAAAAGCACGGATGGGCTGCTCATGTTGCCGAATTCGCGCAGCACGCGCGCGCTTTCGACGAGAGGGTAGCCGGGTCCGTCCGTTTCGAGGGCGGCCAGCACGTCGCGCCCGCCGGCGTGGGCGAGAATCTTTTTTACCGGGCCCGGCCCGCGTTGGCCCCAGAGCTGGTTGACCGCGCGCGCGGCGATTTCGGGCACGGAGCGATGGAGCAGGTTGCGCAGTTTTCCACCGCGGGTTTCGAAGCGCAGCCGGTCGCGCTCGGCCGGCCAGTGCAGCGTGTCGAACCCGGAGCACCGCGGCGTCTCCGGGCCGGGCGAGGCGCGCCACACGCTGGCCGCCGCACCGTCGCCGAAGAGGCAGGCGCTGATGAGCACGCCGGGATCGTTGTCCACGTAGAAGGCGGCCGAGCACACTTCGACCGCCACGCATGCGACCGTCGCTTCCGGTCGCGCGGCGAGCACGTGGCTCGCGGCGCGCAGCATCGGGATGGCCGCGCCACAGCCGAGGCCGACCAGATCCTGCAGCCAGACGTCGGTGCGCAGCCCGAGCTCTTCGGCCACGTAGCTGGTGAGACCGGGACAGAGGTAGCCGGTGCACGTGCAGATAAGCAGCGCATCGATATCCGCCGTCCGCATGCGCGCCTGCTCAAGCGCGGGCCGCAGCGCGGCGAGCGCGAGTTTCGGCGCCTCGGCGCGAAAGGCGGCGTTGAGCTGGTCGGCGTTGAGATCGAAAATTCGGTCGAGGCCGTCGATGGCGAAGTGGCGCGTGGCGATCCCGTTGTCGCCGGTCAGCACTTTGTGCAGGATAAACTGCGCGCGTTCGTCGAGGCGTTGGACGGCGGGTGAAGTCCGGGCGATGTCCCAACACTGCTGCTGGGTGAATTTCGCGGGCGGATTGGCCGTGGCGAGAGCGTGGAGATACATGGATTAGGAACGGGTCTTTAAGAACCGCAGATAAACGCAGATGAACACTAATAGCTGAAGCCGGAGAAATCCCAAATCCCAAAGAAGCTCCAAATAACTGCTTTCGGTGAGAATCGCGCCAAAGTTGAAGGTTTTAGTTTTCAAGTTTGTTTGGAGTTTGGCGTTTGGGATTTGCGCGCATCAGCGCGCCCTAATGCAGTGCGTGGTAGAGCGGGCGGAGCGGCAGCAGGTGGGCGCGGTTGAGGGCGAAAAGCCAGCCTTGGCGGCGCGGCGAAAAGAGAAACGAATGAAGCGCATGGGCGGAGGCCAGCCGCAGGCGGAAGCGCCGGCGCAGGCGCGCGGGCACGTCGCGGCAGACGGCGGGCCAGGCGGCCTCGCCGCGCGCGTAGGCGAGCAGCGGATCGAGCGCGAGTTCGGCGCCTTGGAAAGCCATGGCCATACCGTTGCCGGTGAAGGGAGGAATCATGGCGAATGCGTCGCCAAGCACAACGCGGTCCATCGCCGGCGGGCTGCGGTCGAAGCCGAGGCCGGCGACGGCGGTGAAAGAAGTCGCGTCGATTTCGGCGCGTTCCAGGCGCCCGGCCAGCGGACCGAGCCCGGCGGCGCGCAGGTAGGCCAGCAGCAGCGCCGCGCGATCGCCACCGACGTCCGGGCGGAGATAAAAAAGACCGCAGACGTTGACCGCGCCGCCCTCGACCGGCGAGAGGCCGACATACGTGCCGCGGCCCAGATGAAGTTCAAGATCGGCCGCGAGCGCGAGGCCGCGGGCATGCAGTTTCAAACCCAGCCACGCCGGCCGACCGCGCCGCCGGCCGGTCGCAAAGACGCGCCCGGGCGGGGCGGCGTCATCGGTCACCCGAGTGCGGGGTCGCAGTTCGCCGCCGAGACGGACGAACTCCTCGGCCAGCCGCGCATCGAGGCAGCGGCGGCTGAGGCCGAGCGCGGGCGAGGGGAGCGTTTGGCTTCGCACGGGCTGGCCTCCCCGGCACCAAGCCACCCGGCGATGGCGCGTCGCATCGGCGAGGAGCGGGGCGAGCCCGAGGCGCGCGATCGTCCGGTCCCCGAGGCCGGCCAGAAATTCGCCGCATACGCGGTGCCGAGGATAATCGCCCGCCTCAAAAATCGTTACGGGAACATCCGCGCGCCGCAAGGCCGCGCCGAGTGCGAGGCCGGCGAGGCCGCCGCCAACGATTTCAATGGGCCGTTTCATCTTCTGTGCGCGATCAGGCGGTAGGCGCCGCGGAGGGTGGTCACCTCGCGCCACGACCAGATTTTATGATCGAGGCCGAAGGCCTGCGCCAGCTCGCCGCCCCGGAAACCGGCCGCGATGCTGACGTGCGCATCGTGCCGGGTGACATGGTTGGCGCCGATGAACGGGTTGATTCCGCCGACGATAAATTGGAAACACCGTCCCCGGACCGGTTCGTTGGCGACGATGAGGCGCGCGGTGCGGCTGAGCATGGCGCCGAGCGTCGCGAGATCGCCGGCGGAAAACTGATGAAAGATAAGGTTGCCGAACACGACCGGGTAATCCGCATAGCCGGCGAAACGGAGCAGATTGTCTTGATGCCAGGCGGACTCGCGCGGCCAGAGGGCCGGCCGCGGCCAGAGGTCGAGTCCGTCGTAGCGAATGCCGGCGGGGGCCAGCGCGAGGCCGAGCGAACCGTCGCCGGCGGCAATCTCAAGCGCCCGTTCCCCCGGCCTTAGGAGTTTTGGCAGGACGTTCGCGAACCAGTCAAAATTGCCCATCAAGCCGTTGATCCGTCGGAGATCGCGGCGATTGTGGAGGGCATCCGGATGGTCGGGTGAGAGCGAATCGAGAAGCTCGGGCCGGACGGTGCGCTGCATCGTTCCAAAATGGCGCAAGGACGGACATTGGCAAGCGGCGCTCCGCGAACGCCCAAGTCCGCGAACCTCGAACGCCGAATGGATGATGACCAAGAACCAAAGGGCAAGTCAGGTCTCAAGTGCCAGGAAAGTGAGCGCCAAGTAACAGGTCGCAAGGGCCAAGAATGAGCCGCGGACCAACTACCAACTACCAACTACCAACTACCAACTACCAACTACCAACTACCAACTGCCAACTACCAACTGCCAACTACCAACTACCAACTACCAACTACCAACTGCCAACTACCAACTGCCAACTACCAACTACCAACTACCAACTA
>JBEKQH010000179.1:0-4788 GCA_049519915.1 Opitutaceae bacterium | reverse complement strand
GATTGCGGCCAAAGCCGGCCAGACTTTTTACCCGAACCCCCGTGTTATGTTTTCCGCACAGGTCGGAAAGCTGTTCGCCCAGCGAGAGGCCGGGGCCTTTAGCCTGGAAGCTGTAGAGGCGTCCCTGCCGGTCCCGCACGACGACCTCTTCGCCGTTGGCCGCGGCCTTTTTGAGCCGGGAAAAATGCCGGATAAATTCTCGGGTCGTGGTGGCAGCCATGTCATACATCGATGTATGACAATCGATGGATGTCAAGCGGCCGATCCTCAGGGGAGGCTCATCATGGGCAGCAGCGAACATTCTGGACATGGCACAGAATAGCAGAATTTTCCCGCCGGCTCACCGCCGGCAAAGCTCACCGTTCGCTGTCCGCGATCGGAAAAATCAAAACCGTGAACCGATAACGGTAAACCGTTAACGTCCGCTCCGGTTACCGCGTGACCACGAATGCCGCCTTGAAGTCCACCGCGGTCGACTCGCCTTCGACGATGCGCGCGCGCACCTGCAATTTGGCTTTGCCGTAGCGGGCGAGGGCCGTCTTGAACTCTTCGATGGCGGCTTTGGCCGGACGTTCGCATATGGCACGTAGATCCCCCAGCACCGGCCGCCGGTAGCTCGCCGCGCTGTCTTTGACGACAATACGCCACTCCGCTTTGTGTTCGTCGGTCTCGCTGCGCATCATCTCCCACACAACGCCGTAGCCGGCCAGCGTGGCCAGCGTGACGAGGCTGCCGCCGAAAGCCGTGTTGAGCGAATTCTTATTCCGTTCTTTAGGCGCGGCCAGCACCAGCCGCTGCTCGTCGCTCACTTCGACGGTGACTCCCATCGACTTCGCGAGCGGAATCATTTCATGGAGAAAGAGCTCGAAGACTGGAACCTTGAGGGATTTCATCTTTGACGATGGTGGAGAGAAATTGTTTCGACGTCAAAGCCTGTGCACGGCTTTTGTGAAATTGTTCGCCTGGCCCGGAACGTAGGGTGGGCTGCCCAAGTCGGGCCGGTGGGGGGACGGCAGAAATTTCAGGTCTTTCACCTTGGCCCGGCTTGCGTATCTGGGCCTTGCCGAGCAAGATGCCTTGCCTGTGCCTGAACCATTTTCAATTTTTGAGCTTCGCCGGCAAAGCGGTGCGCGCGCACGGCGGGTCCGTCGCCGGCGTTTTTTGCTAATCATTGGCGGGGTTCTTTTGGTTCTTCTTGGCTTGGCGGCCGCCGCTCTTATCGCCCCTCCCCTCATTCAGCACCGAATTGAGCGCCGCTTGGCTTCCATGCTCCATCGCGAGGTCACCCTCCGCGAAGTCCACCTCAACCCGTGGGCCCTCTCCGTCACCCTCGATGGTTTGTCGGTCAATGATCGGGACAACCGGCGGCTCTTTGGCTTCGACCGTCTTGATGCGAAATTCGATTTTTGGTCGCTATTCTCCGGACCGTGGATTTTGCAGGACGTGTCCATCACCGCGCCCACCGCACACCTCGAAATCGACCGCGACGGCGCGTTCAACCTATCCGATTGGCTGGCCTCGTCCGCCGGACCGCCGGCCCCGACGGGAAAGCCGCGCCCGATCGTTCTCCGCCGGCTCAACGTCACCCAAGCGCGCATCACCTTTGCCGACCATAGTCACGCGCAGGATTTTTCCACGGAGTTGGGTCCGCTCGATTTCTCGTTGGAGAATTTCTCCACCGGGCCGGTGGCGCCGGGCGCGCTCTACGAATTCACGGCCTCCACGGCGTCGGGCGAATCGTGGCATTGGCGCGGGACTCTGTCCGCCGATCCATTGCGTTCGGTGGGCGAATTTTCGCTGGCCGGGATCGTGCTCAAGAAATACGCGCCGTATTTTTCCGCGATCGTGCACGGCGATATCCTCGACGGAAATGTCGACGTTGCCGGGCGATACGAGATGGATCTCCGGGCGAGGCCTTACGTGATGAAAGTCGTGAATGGACGGCTTCACCTGCGTGATCTGCAGCTGGCCTCTCACGGCGGATCGCTGCCGGTGGTCAGCTTGCCGGCGGCCGATCTCACCGGCCTTGAGGCGTCGCTTCGGCCGCTGCGGATTTCGGCGGCTCGGCTGGAACTGACCGGCGGCCATGTGGCTTTGCAACGCGCGGCTGACGGCACGCTTAATCTCGCGGAAATTCTTGCTCCTCCGACCGCGGGCGCAGGCCTGCCCGTCTCGCCCTCCGCCGTACCGCCCGACGTCACCCTGGCGGCTCTTGCCATCCATAGTCTTGCGCTCACGTTTGACGATGCGACCCCGCCGCGCCCGGTCCACCATACCGTCGCGTCGCTCGATCTTTCCGCGCAGGGGATTTCGCTCTCGCCGGGGGTGGGGCCGGTCCGGTTGGCGTTGGTCGCGCGCTTTCCGCCGCAGGGCATGCTCACGCTCAAGGGCTCCGTGGCCTTGGCGCAATGCCAGGCGGACCTCGCGGTCGAGCTGGTCGATTTTCCGCTCGCCGGTGTGGCGCCCTATTTCGAGCCGCAGTTCGACTTTCGCCTAACTGCGGGCACGGCGTCCGCGCGCGGCCGGCTGGTCGTGGTCGCTCCGGATGGCACCGCACCGCAAATCACCTACCGCGGCGATGCCGGAGTGGATCGCTGCTCCACGGTCGATGGCGTTTTCGGCGAAGACTGGGCGAGCTGCGCCTCGCTTGATTTCAAGCAGATCGAGTTCACCTCGACGCCGTTGGCTCTGGCGATCGGACAGGTCTCGCTCATTGAGCCGTCCTTTCGCCTTACGCGTTATCGCGGCGGGCTGACCAATCTCGATGTTGTTCTCCGCCGCGCCGCGCCGGGGAATTCCAACGCCGACGGGTCCGTCCCCGTCTTTATTCCCGGCAATCCGCCGCCCGCCCGCGCTTTTCCTCTCAATGTTGATCGGGTTGTGCTGACCGGCGGCTCGTTCACCTTCACCGACCGCTCGATCGATCCCAACGCCACTCTGGCGGTGGGCCAGGTGACCGGTTTCGTTTCCGGTCTTTCGTCGGAGGGCGACGCCCGGGCCAAGATCGACCTGCGCGGTATCGTGGATAATTCCGCTCCCGCCACCGTCGACGGGCGGATCGGCGTGTTCGGCCGCGACGGGTATGCCGACCTCGTCGTCGGTTGCTCCGACCTCGACCTCCAGCCGGTCAATCCCTACTTCGGCAAATACGCCGGCTTTACCCTCGAAAGCGGCAGCCTGTCGCTCGACCTGAAGATCCATCTCGATCAACGGCAGCTCGACAGCCAGAACGTCGTCACGCTCAACCAACTCACCCTCGGCGATAGAACCAACAGCCGCGACGCCACCGGCCTACCGGTTCGATTTGCCGTCGCCCTGCTCAAGGATGCCGGCGGCAAAATGGTCATCGACCTGCCGATCCAGGGCCGCGTGGACGATCCGAATTTCGACGTCGGTCGCGCCGTTTCCCGTGTGATTTCGAACCTGGTGGACAAAACCACAGCCGAGCCTTTTGCGCGGCTCGGATCGGAGTTCGGTGCCGGCGGCCAGTCGCAGATGGACCGGATCGAGTTTATTCCGGGCCTGAGTGAGCCGGTCGAAGCGGAAACCCAGAAACTCGATGTGCTGGCCCGGGCTCTGACCGCGCGTCCCGGGCTGGTCCTTGAGATTGCCGGCGGCGCCGACCGCGAAGCCGACAAACCTTCGCTGCAAAGGGAAAAACTTCGGCAGTATCTCCGCCTCAAGATTTGGGAGTCGCGACACGCCTTGGATTCCGCTCTGCCTCCGGTCGATCAGATCCAGATCTCACCGGAAGAGCTCAATCGTGCCCTTGTCTCGTTCTACGTGATGACGTTTCAGCACCCCGCGGCGCCGACCGCCGCGAAGAACGCGGTGATTCCGGTGCAGCAAAGACACATCATGTTTCAACGCAGCCGGGATTATTATTACAACCCGACGACTGCGTCCACCCAGCCGATCGACTCCGAAACGCCCCATTCGGCGGCTCCCACTCAGCCGCCGGAAGCCATGCCTTCGCTCCAGGAAATGGTGACGCGTCTCTCCGTCCGGCAACGGATCGACAATGGCGACCTCCGCCGGCTGGCCGCCGACCGTGCGCAAGCGGTGAAAGATTACCTGGTGGCACAAGGGGTTCCGACCGAACGGATTTTATCCGCCAACTCGGACCTCATGTCCGCGCCGGCCGTCATGTTACGATTGAAATAGAAGTCGCGGTAGGTTTGCAAATTCCGGCCCGCCCGACTTCCTCTTCCCGCTCCCGACCCATGCCCAAATCCGACGAGCCCAAAATAATCTTCTCGATGCTCGGTGTCTCGAAAAAAATCGAGCGCAAGGAGATCCTCCGCGACATCTCGCTGTCGTTTTATTACGGCGCGAAAATCGGCGTGCTCGGCCTCAACGGTTCCGGCAAGTCCTCGCTTCTTCGCATCCTGGCGGGGCGCGACGCCGAAATCGATGGGCGCGTTCATTTCGAGCCGGGCTATTCCGTCGGACTCCTCGAGCAGGAACCGTCGTTGCCCGCCGGCCGGACCGTGCGCGCCTGCGTCGAGGAAGGTGTTAAAAAACTCGCCGATTTGGTCGCAGCCTACGATGCCACCTGGGACAAGTTGAACGAGGTGACGGACGAGGCGGCCAAGGAAAAAATCCTCGCGCAGCAAGGCGAATGGCAAGAGGAGATCGACCGCCTTGGCGCATGGGACACGGCCTCGCATGTCGAACAGGCCATGGATGCGCTGCGCTGTCCGCCCGGCGACTCCGTTGTGGACCAACTGTCCGGCGGCGAACGACGGCGCGTCGCCCTGGCGCGGCTGCTCCTGCAAAAGCCGGGCA
>JBEKQH010000178.1:0-4799 GCA_049519915.1 Opitutaceae bacterium | reverse complement strand
CCAAAATCGGATGGAAACGGCCGGCTGCCGATCAGCTCGACGAGCCGGTCGCGTTTGGCGCGGTGCTCGATCAACTGGGCGATGGAGATCATCTTGTAGCCGAATTTCTTCTTGAACTCGATGAGTTCAGGCGTGCGTTGGACCGTGCCGTCGTCATTGACGAGTTCGCAGAGCACGCCGGCCGGCTGCAGGCCGGCCAGAAGAGCCAGATCGACCGCCGCCTCCGTATGGCCGGCCCGTTCAAGCACGCCGCCGGGCCGGGCCCGCAGCGGAAACACATGACCCGGCTGCACGAGTTGCTCCGGCCGCGCCTCCGCATCGGCGAGAATGCAGATCGTCTTTGTGCGATCGGAAGCGCTAATGCCGGTGGTGATCCCTTCGGCGGCGTCAACGCTCACCGTAAAGTCCGTGCGCTTGGATTCGCGGTTCTGCGCCACCATCGGCCCGAGGCCAAGCCGTCGAAGCTGCAGCTCGACCGTGGGCACGCAGACAATGCCGCTCCCGTAGCGGATCATCATATTGACTTTGTCCGGCGTGGCTTTGGCCGCGGCCATGATAAGGTCGCCTTCGTTCTCCCGGCCTTCGTCATCGGTCACAATGACCAGCCGGCCTTCGGCGATATCCTGGATCGCGGAATCGACAGAATCAAACGGCGGAGAGACGGTGGCGTTCATGGCGGAACGATAAAAATCACGCTAACGCCGCCCGCAGTCAACAAGTACCCAAGTAACAGGTGTTAGATGCGGGAAGTAGCAGGTGCCAGGTGGAGGAAGTATCAGGTATCAAGAATCGGGAGGCAGGAGGGGTCGACCATCTTGGAACTTGATACCTGGTAATTGGAGATTCGCGTCCAGCGCCCTCATATTACCTGCTCCCTGCTACTTGACCCCTGTTACTCGATACTTGTATTCGATACCATGCGCTTCCGCATCCGCCATCTTACGCGTTACCGCTATGCGGGCACAGCCATCGAGTCGTTTATGGAGGCACGCCTTGCGCCCGTGAACGACGAGCGGCAAAAACTTCTCGCCCGGCGGCTCATCACCTCGCCAGTCAGCAGGCTCCACGCCTACACCGACTATTTCGGCAACTTGGTGGAGACGTTTTCGATCGTGCAGCGGCATCGGGAACTCACGCTCGAAAGCCAGGCCGACGTGGAGACCTCGGTCCGTGAACCGCCCGCGGTGGCGCTCAACCTCACGGTATCCGATGCGCGCCTGCTTCACCATGCCGAGCGGCTGCGTTTGTTCGAGTTCCTCCAGCCTTCGCCGGCCATCCTGCTGTCGGCGCCCGTTCATGCCCTCGCCCGCCAGTTTTTCCGTCCGCGCGATGCGCTCGGTGAGAGTTTACTCCGCCTGCTGGCCTGGCTGCATGAAAATTTCCGCTACGCCCCGGGCACGACCACCATCGACACCCCCGTCGCCACCGTGCTCAAGACACGCGAAGGCGTCTGCCAGGATTTTGCCCAGATCATGATCGCCGTGGCGCGCTCGGCCGAGATCCCGGCGCGTTACGTCACCGGTTACATCGAAACCGAAAGCCAGCGGCAGGCCTCGGAGAACAATGTGTCGGCCGGACGGCGCACGCCCCGCCTCGTGGGCGCGAGCGAAAGTCATGCATGGGTCGAAGTCTTTCTACCCGGCGGCTTCTGGCATCCCCTCGACCCGACCAACAACTGCGTGGCGGGCGAGCGGCACGTGAAAGTCGGCTGTGGACGCGATTATCACGACTGCACGCCGACCCGGGGCGTCTTCAAAGGGACGCGGACGGAAAAACTCGACATCGCGGTGGCCATGCAGCGGCTTTAGGGCGTGTTGTCGAAATAAAGCGCGTGTCGCTTTATTTCGACAACACGCCCTAGCCGGCGCCGCCTGGGGCCTCACTCGCTGTAATCGACCGAATAGCTTTCGACGGGAGCGCTGGCGTCGCCCGAGGCAAACAGCAAAACGGAAAGGGTAAACGTCCACGGTTTCTCTATGGCCTTGGGTGAAAGCAGCGATTGACCGTCGCCCGACGGGGTCAGCAGGGTATAAAGAATTCCCTTCTTGCCCAGCGGTAGCCAGCGGATCGACGCGGTGGCCACATCGGGCGCAATCGGTTTTTTGTCCTTGTCGTAAAACGTAAGCTTGAAATTGCCGTTGCCATCGACCTCCAGGCCGAGAAACCCATCGCCCTTTTCGCCGATCTTCTTGTCCCCCTTGTCCCGCTGGATGGGAACCCCTTCAATTTCGGGCTTCGCCGTGTCGGTTGGAGTCACCGTCGGCGGCGGCGGGGGCTGAACGGGCGCGGGCCCATAGGTGTTTTGCGCCAGCAATGGCCCCGCGGCACCGAGTACGACCGTAAGAAACAGGGATCTGACCGACAGCATGCGGAGTTTCATGCCTCTACATTAAACCCAATCCACCGCGCGGCAAGCGCCGTTGCGGGGCGGTTTGGATTTTACGCGAACTTTGCAACTTCTCTTAAGAGATGGCACTTAGGGCATTCTAGACACCCGGCCGGAGCTGCGCCTTGAGCGCCTGCCATCGGGCCAGGCGTTCGGCCACTTTGGCCTCCCAGCCGGCCTTTTTCGGCGTATAGAGCGCAACCGGCTTTTCTAGGTAATCCTGACCCGAAATAGCCTCGGGAAAATCATGGGAGTAAAGATAGCCTTTCCCCTGACCGGCACGCTTGCTGGCCAGGCCGCCCTTGTCGCGAAGCGGAAGCGGGACCGCCTGCACCGGCCGTTCCTTTAGCTCGCGGTGGGCCGCGCCAAGCGCCAGCGTGGCCGAGTTGCTTTTCGGCGCCGTCGCGATGTAGAGCGTCGCATGCGCCAGCGTGAGTTCCGCTTCGGGCAGGCCGATAAAATCGACCGCATGGTGGGCGGCCACGGTCAACGGCAACGCCTGCGGATCGGCCAGGCCGACGTCCTCGCTCGCCAGGATGACGAGGCGGCGCGCGATGAAGCGCGGATCCTCGCCGCCGGCGAGCATTTTTGCCAACCAATACATCGCGGCGTCCGGATCGCTGCCGCGGCAGCTTTTGATGAAAGCGGAAATCGTATCGTAGTGCTCGTCTTCGTCGGCGTCGTAACGGATGCGGCGTTCGCGGGCGAACGACTCGATTTCGGCCGCCGTCACGGCCGCGCGTTCCGGCAGGCTGAGCACGATGACCTCGAGCGCATTCAACGCCCGGCGCAAATCGCCGTCGCAGAGCACGGCCAGGTCGGACAAAATCTTTTCGTCGGCGGTGACACCCCGCGCGCCCAGGCCTCTCATCGTATCCAGCAGCGCCTGGCGCAACACGCCGGCAATGGCTTCGGTGGACAGCGGTTCGAGCCGGAAGAGGTGGCTGCGCGACAGCAGGGGTGGGTTCACATAGAAGCCGGGGTTGTGCGTGGTCGCGCCGATCAAGCGCACGCAGCCCTCCTCGACATCAGGCAAGAGCAAGTCCTGCTGAGACTTATTGAAGCGATGCAGTTCGTCGATAAAAAGGATCGTCCCCGCCTCAGGCATCCTGCGCGCGGTGGCGAGGATATCGCGTAGTTCGGCCACATTTGACATCACCGCGTTGACCCGCACGAAGCGGGCCTTGGTCTCGCGGGCGATAACCTCGGCCAAGGAGGTTTTGCCGCTGCCTGGCGGGCCATAAAAAATGAGCGAGCCAAAACGGTTCGTGGCAATGAGCCTCGGCAGAAGGCCGCCCGGCTTCAACAAATGGCCTTGCCCGACAATTTCCCCCAACGTGCGCGGGCGCATCCGCGCCGCCAGCGGTTGGAACGCGGATCCGGCCAGACCATTGTCCGCCTTCGTCGTGGCAAAGGCGGAAGCTGCGGGCTCACGCGCAGATGACGATGGGGAGGCGGACTCGCCAAAAAGATCGGGTTGCTCGGACAAAGGCATTTTTTAACCGCGAATAAACGCGAATGGACGCGAATTCGGACTATTTGAACAGAAGATAACCAAGGGAACGAAGTGTTTTATCGCGAATCGATTCCTCCCCACCGCGTGCTTTGTTTTTCGGAATTCCGTCAGCAGAGGCGAAAATAGAGCCTGCTTGGATATTTGCCGAAAAATGATCTCAGTCGAGTCATTCCCTTTGTTCCCTTCTCTGTAAAAATTCTGGGTAAAACGGCCGCTTTCTTCGCGTTCATTCGCGGTTAAAATACGATGGCGGGGTTAGAATATGGGGCAAGCAGGGGGTTTGGCGGGAAAAGGCTGCTAAAATCACTTTATCCGTGGTTTCAAATCCTACTCATGTCCGCAGTCGCAGCCTCGGGCATCGCGCACCGCTCCTGTGGCTGCTGCTGCCTTTTCTCGCCGGGATAAGCCTGGGCCGGTTCGTCGACGCGACTCCGGCGGCGGCCTGGCTACTCGCAGGCGCGCTGGCCGCAGCCTTAGCCGCGGTTTTTCTGCGTACACGAAACCCGGCCGCATGGACCGCGGCCGTCGGGACTGCCATGGTAATCAGCGGCTTGGCCAGCTACGCCGTCCATGCCCGACGGCGGCCGGAATGGGACCTACTGCCGCCGCGCGAGGCACTACTGAGCTTGCGCATCGAGCGTGTCTTTGCCGCTACGAACGCAAAGAAGACGAGCGGAGTCGCCACGGTCTTGCGCGCGAACCACCCGCTCGAGGAATTGGCCGGACAACGAATCTATTTCTCATTGGCCTTTCAGCCTGGCGCCGACGCCCCTCTCCGCTCGACCGTTATCTCAGCCACCGGTCTGATACAGGCCGTGCCACGGCATCCGGCCGTTGGCTCGTTTGAGGACTATCTCGTCACGACCGGTCTGGATTTCGAATTTACGCGGGGCCGCC
>JBEKQH010000177.1:0-4809 GCA_049519915.1 Opitutaceae bacterium | reverse complement strand
CAGGCGGTCCACTTTTTCCCGGTTGGCCTTCACCAGGTCGCGAAACCGTTCGAAATCGACCTCCGCGCCCTCGATGCCGTTGGCATAATTGTCGACCATCGCCAGCAAATTATAGCGCAGCCCGGCCTCCCGGCACAAATCGGCCTCGTGGGCCGCGGTCATGCCGACGACGTCGCCCCAACCTTTGATGATTTGGATTTCCGCCTTGGTTTCGAAACGCGGGCCACGCATCTGCACATAGATCTTCCCCGCCTGCACCGTGAACTCCGGGACCAGCTTCGCCGCGAGCAGCGGAATGAGATTATTCTCGATACCCGGCGCGCCGCCCTTCAATTCGTGATCGAAAAAGGTCTGCGGGCCGTCCTGCAGGCACACGTAGTCGCTGCAGGCGACGAGCGAGCCCGGAGCCAGTTCGGGTTTGAGCGAGCCGACCGAATTGACCGCCACGATATCCACGAACCCCAGGTCGGCCAGCGCCCGGACGTTCGCGCGGTGATTGATGCGGTGCGGCGGCAACGAGGCCTTCGGGCCGTGGCGATTGATGAACACGAAATCGCCGCGCGTCTTGCACGCCACGGCTCCATACGGCGTTTCGACCAGGCGCGGCGCCCACGCCGCGAACAGCTCCGACTGCGCCACGCTCGTCCCGCTGATCAATGCTATTTTCATCGTTGGCCGCCTTTTAAAGCAGCTCCGCCCGGTCTCGGCAATCCGATCATCGTCCCCCTAAGGCGTTTTCGATCCGGCCTGCCAGCTCCACGTCCTTGGCCGTGACTTTGCCGCCGGCCTCATGCGTGTTCAGCCGCACCGCCACGTGGTTGTAGACGTTGGTCCATTCGGGATGGTGGCCCATCGCCTCCGCCTCGAACGACGTGCGCACCATGAAACTCATGGCCTCGCGAAAATCTTTGAATTGAAAACTCTTCGCCAGAGCCTCCCGCTCGAGCTTCCAGCCCGGCAGGGTCGCGAGCGCGGCTGAGATTTCGTCGGGGGCGAGCGGCGGGACCATCTTTCAAAGTTTGTCCGTCCTTCGCCCTTGTCAAACCCGGCGCCACGCCGCTTAATTCGCGCGCTACTCAACATGTCATCTCCCTCCAGTCGCGCCGAAACCCGAGCTGCCGACGGCGCCACCAAAGGCGGCCCCCTCCCTTCCAAGGCGGACGCCCCGGCAAAAATCCCCGCTCACATCGCCATCATCATGGATGGCAACGGCCGTTGGGCCCGGCAGCGCGGGCTGCCTCGGATCGAGGGCCACCGCCAAGGGGTTGAGACGGCCCGGCGAATCGCCGATATCTCCCGGGAGCTCGGCATCCGCTGCCTGACCCTTTACGCATTTTCAGTTGAGAATTGGCAACGCCCGGCCGCGGAAGTCGGCGCGTTGATGCATTTGCTCGAATTTTTCCTAAGACGCGAAATCAAGAGTCTGGTCAAGAATCGCGTCCATCTTCGCACCATCGGCCGCACCCAGGAATTGCCGGGGCCGGTGCAGACCCAGCTCCAGCGCGCGCTCGACGCCACCACTCATTTTACGGACTATACGCTGGTCCTCGCGCTCAATTACGGCTCGCGCACCGAAATGGTCGACGCCGCCCGCGCCTACGCAGCCGCCATCGCCGCCGGCCACGAAAAGCTCAACGATGCCTCCTGGGCCACATTCAGCCGGTATCTCTACACCGCGGGACTGCCCGACCCGGATCTTGTCATCCGGACCTCGGGCGAAACGCGCGTGAGTAATTTTCTGCTCCTGCAGAGCGCCTACGCCGAATTTATCTTCACCCCGGTGCTCTGGCCCGATTTTACGCGAGACCATCTCGTCGAGGCCATCGCCTCTTTTGCCCAGCGCGAGCGCCGCTTCGGCCTCACCAGCGAACAGGTCAAACCCCCGCGGGGCGTGGAATAATCTTCCCACCGACGACCCTCCGTTCGTAAGACTCTCCCGTGGGCCAACGCATCCTCAGCACCCTCCTTTTGTGGGTCATTGTCATCGCCGTTCTCCATTTTGGCGGCACCACCGGCGGCGTCTGGCTCATCGCCCTCCTCGCCGGCGCCACCCAACTTGAGTTCTACCGGATGCTGAAACGGACCGGCCTGGAACCCTTCAACCGACTCGGCCTTACGGTGGGCGCCGTCCTAGTGCTCGCGCCCTATTATCTGGAGAATTACCATGTCCGGACGACCTACCTGCTGGCCGGCGCCGTCATTGTTTTCGCCCTGCGCATTCTCAGCGAAAGGGAGCCGCATAATCGCATGGAAACACTCGCCGCCACGCTCTTCGGGGTGCTTTACGTGCCGTTTATGCTGCAGTTCCTCGTGCGCATTCTCGCCCTTTTCACCGGGCTCGCCCTCGGCGTGTGGCTTGTGGCGGTGGCCAAGTTCTGCGACGTCGGCGCACTCCTCACCGGACTCGCCTTCGGGCGCCATCAGATGGCTCCAAACATCAGCCCGAAAAAGACGTGGGAAGGCGCGGCCGGCGGCATCGTCGTCTCGGCCGGCGTCGGCGCGTTGCTCGTTTGGCTCGGCAACAGCGGGCGTTTTGGCGGCCCGTTTTTCCCGGAAAACTTCACGCCGCTCCGGGCCGCGCTCATGGCCGTGCCCGTGGCCATGGCCTCGGTCGTTTCCGATCTCGTCGAGTCCATCATCAAACGCCGCGCCGAGGTCAAGGACACCAGCCAGCTCATCCCTGGTATCGGCGGAGTCTTCGATCTGACCGACAGCCTGATCCTCGCGGCCCCCATCGGCTATTTCCTTTTTTGCTTTTGTCTCTCGGCCGGCGGATCATAGCGTGCCGGTTCCCGTGGCAACCACCTCTTCCAAAAAACGCGTCGTCTTGCTCGGCGCGACCGGCTCCATCGGCCTCAACGCCTTGCGTGTGCTCGCGGCTCACCGCGACAAGCTTGAGCTCGTCGCCGTCGCTTCGGCCCGCAATGCGGAGCCCCTCGCTCGCATCGCCCGCGATTTTGGCGTGCGCCATGCCGCGCTTACCGACGAGGCCGCCTGCGCCCAAGCCCGCGAGCAAGGCTTGTTCCCGCCCGGCACGCAGCTCCGGAGCGGCGCGGGCGGCTTGGTCGAGCTCGCCCAGCTGCCCGAAGCGGACCTCGTGCTGGTCGCCGTCGTCGGCACCGCCGGGCTGCCGCCGGCGCTCGCCGCCCTGGCCGCGAAGAAAGACCTCGCCCTGGCCAGCAAGGAAGTCCTCGTCCTGGCCGGCAAATTCGTCATGGCCGCGGCCCGGGCCAGCGGCGCCCGCCTGCTGCCGGTGGACAGCGAACATAACGCCGTTTTCCAATGCCTGGCCGGACACGGTGGGTCGGGCCGAACCGACGTCGCTCGCGTCACCCTCACCGCGAGCGGCGGGGCATTCCGCGACCTGCCCGTCGCCGCGCTCGCCCACGTCACTCCCGCGGAAGCGCTCAAACATCCCAACTGGTCGATGGGGCCGAAAATCACCGTCGACTCCGCCACGCTCGCCAACAAAGGCCTCGAACTCATCGAGGCGCAATGGCTCTTTGATCTGCAGCCCGCGCAGCTCCAGGCCGTGCTGCACCCGCAAAGCATTGTGCACTGCCTCGTCGAATTTACCGACGGCGCCATGCTGGCGCAACTCGCACCGCCTTCGATGACCTTTCCGATTCAGCACGCGCTGCTGTTTCCCGAGCGCTTGCCCGGGGTGGATTCGCCGGTCGACTTGAAGCGGATCTTCTCGCTCGATTTCCGCCCGGTGGACGAAACCCGCTACCCCTGCCTGCGCCTGGCGCGCGAAACCATGGCCGCGGGGGGCGTCGCCCCCGCCATTTTCAATGCCGCCAATGAAGTCGCCGTCGCGGCGTTTCTCGAGGGCCGCGTGTCGTACCTTGCCATTCCGCAAATCATAGAGCAAACTTTGCAGAGTATCGCAAATTTCGAACCCGCCGACCTCGCCGCCGTCCTCGCTCTGGATACCGCCGCCCGCCGCGCCGCTGCCAGTTTCCTGCCGTCCTACGCCTGACCGCCATGCCCACCGACCTTCTGCATGCCCTCGCCAGCAACGTCTGGGCCTGGTTTCTTATCGCCCTGTTTTTCGGCGGCTCGATTTTTGTGCACGAGCTCGGGCACTTCCTGGCGGCGCGCTGGCGCGGCGTGCATGTCGAGCGTTTTTCCATCGGCTTCGGCCCCAAAATTTGCTCCTGGCGCCGCCATGGCGTCGAATACCGGCTCTCATGGCTGCCGCTCGGGGGCTACGTGCTGCTTCCGCAACTCGCCGATCTAAGCGCGCTCGAGGGCACCTCCACGACCGACGTAGCCAAGCTCCCTCCGATCAGCTACCTCAGCAAGGTGATCGTCTTCGTGGCCGGCGCCGTTTTTAATGTCCTCTTCGCCTTTGCCCTCGCCTGCGTGGTCTGGCTGGTCGGCCAACCCACGAGCAGCGAGGAAACGTCCACCCGCATCGGCTACGTGACGGCGACGGTTGAACTGCCCAACCACACCTTGTCTCCGAGCCCGGCCTCGGTGGCCGGCCTGCACGTCGGCGATACGGTTCTCGCCATCGACGGCCATAAAATCTCCGACTGGTCCGATCTCATGCAAGCCATCGTCATGAGCAGCAATCGGGGGCCCGACGGCCAGCCGCAGAGCCTCTTCACGATTCGGCGCGATGGCCAGACCCTCAACATCACTTTGCATCCGCGTCTGGCCGGCGACGAGCGGCTCCGCCGCGTGGGCATCGCCCCGGCCTACGACTTGGTGATTCAAGGCGTGAAACCCGCCTCGCCCGGCCAACAGGCCGGACTGCGCGCCGGCGACCGGATCCGCAGCCTCGATGCAACCCCTGTCCTC
>JBEKQH010000176.1:0-4818 GCA_049519915.1 Opitutaceae bacterium | reverse complement strand
GGCGTCCACGCACGCATGAGGAAAACGATACGCGAGCAGGATGGCGAGGCAGCCCGATCCGGTGCAGACATCGGCCACGCGAAGAACTTTTCCAGCGGCGGGCACGAAGGGATCGAGCTGCGCGGGCAGAATCTCCAAAAAATACGAACGTGGAATGATGACCCGCTCATCCACATAAAAGCGGTGCCCGCCGAGAAAAGCCTCCCGCGTCAGATAAGCCGCGGGCACCCGGTCGAATATGCGCCGGCGCAGGATCTTCTCGATGGCAACGGTTTGGGCGGGACTGAGCGGCCGGGCCAAGACATCCGCCTCGCTGTCGAGCGGCAGGCCGAGCGCATACAATAGAAGATAGAGCGCTTCGTCGTGTGCGCTGGTCGCCACCTGGCCCAACGCCAGATTTTCCTGCGCATAGATCCGTTCGGCCAAGGCCAGCCAGCCGCCCAGGGTCGCCGCGCCCGGCGAAAAACCATCAGACTTTGGCCTTCTCATCCGTAAGCACGTGTTCGTGGTTGAAGATATGCTCCGAGCAGTAGCATTGCTCGCCGGCGCATTTCGAACAATAGCGGAAGTCGAGCTGCGGATGCGTGAGGTCGGTCTTGCCGCAGATGCGGCAACAGTGCCGGGCCTCGGGTTCCTCGCGACTCCGGGCAAAGGTCTTCGCCGCGCCGGCCATCCGGCGGCGGTGCAGCCGCGCGCTGAGGAAGATGTCCCGGCCAAAGAAAAGCAGAAAATTTCCGACCGCCGCGGCCACCTGGCAGCGGGTGCCCCATGGACCGAGCACAAACATGACCGCGCAGCCGACCCAGCTCAGCAGCGCGAGCCACTTGATTTTCACCGGCAGGATGAAAAAGAGCACCAGCTCGAAATCCGGATTGAGATAGGCGAAAGCGAGGAAGACCGAACCGGCGACAAATAAGTTAGTCGCCGGTTCGAGCGGCGTAACAAAGGCCGCGCCCACCGTCATGGCCCAGCCGATCAAAAGGAACAAGTTGAAACGAAACGCGCCCCAATAGTCCTCCAACGCGCTGCCCATGAGATAAAACAGCCACCAAAAGAACGCAATGAACACGAAACCAAACAGGCCCGGCCCACCCGCCGCCGGCGGCACGAGCAGGAATGTCAGCACCCGCCACCACTGGCCGTGCACAACCAGCACGGGCACGAGCAAAAGCGGCCCGATCGAAAGCGAACGGAGCAGCCCGCACAAAAAGACCGCCACCTGGCCGGCGACAAGATAGAGCGAGATATTGTGGAGGGCAAAACGGCCGAAAACGCGTTCGAGTTTATTGAGCAGGGAAGACATGGCGGCGAAGGAAAGACAGGCGGCGGTTAGGAATGAGAGGGTGGCAAAACCGGGCCCATCGTGGATTTTGAAATAGCTTCTACTTTCCCGGCATTGGCGGCAACTGGGCAACCAGTTTTTGTTTTTGCCCGGCCAGCGCCGGGTCGGTGACCGCATCGAGCAAAGGCCGGGCAGCGGCCGGCTTCATTTGTTTCAACAGGATCCGCGCCTGCTGCAATTGAAGAAACTGCAGTTCCAGGCCGGGCTTCGCCTTGAGAGCCAGCACCCGCCAGACCCCGAGTGCCGCGGTCCAATCGGGCGTCTCCAAGTCGTCAAAGGCTTTGGCGTAACGGTAGGCGTATTCGCTCCGGTCGGGGGCGAGCTCCGACGCGTGACGGAAAGCCTCGATCATCGAATGGTCGAGCGCGACCCGCGTCCACAGCCCCGTCTTCAGGAAATCGTCCCGCGCGGCGAAGAGCAGCAGGCCGAGATTGTAGTGATAGAGGGCCTCGCGCGGCGCCAGTTTGATCGCCGCCATGAAATAGGGCAGCGCCTCGACCGGCTGGCCTTCTTCGGCGAGATAATCGCCCAGGAGGTTTTTGACCAGAGGGATGTCCTTGTCGAGTTCGTTGGCCTCGACGAGCTGCGCGACCGCCGCCTTGCGCATGTCGATTTTCCACAGCATCTGGCCATAGGCGACCCGGGCCTCGGTAAAACTGGGCTTGTCGCGCAAAAGGGCCTGGTAAGCATCGGCCACCTGCTGAAGTTGGGTCTTGAAATTATCCTGGTCGAAATCCGGCGAATCCTGGTTTTTCTCCGCCTCGGCAAAAAGCGCGTGCTCGCGAGCGACCAAGTCCTTGAGGGTGTCCTCGGGAGTGGCCGCGGGAGCCGCGGCGCGCAACACGGCGGCCCCGACAACAAAGAGGAGGATCGAACGGATGATTTTCACGAAGCGAGGAAGGATGCGACCGGCCCCAGGCGCAAACGTTCATGAAAAATTTATCCGGCCCGGCGGCAGCACTCCAATGGGAGTTTTTCAACCGCAGATGGACGCGGATGGGCGCAAATGGGGAGATGGGCGGGTACGCCAGTCGCTTCGCGCCCGGTGCCTGCCCTCCGAAGCCTTGGCGAAGGAGGGCGACCTTCGTGTAAAAAACGATCGGGATGGATCGGCCTTATGAATCCAAATTCTCATCCATTCGCGGTTAAAGAGGTTCTCACCGTGCCTTTTGACTTTCTGCACGCCCTCTGAGAGACAGGAGGCGTCCCCGTGACCCTTCTCGACCGCTACATCTTCAAGAGCGTACTGTTCACCTGCGCCGGCGCCGTGGGGCTGCTTTCGTTTTTGTTCGTGCTCGTCAGCGCCCTGCGCGACAACATGCTCGGCTACATTCTCGCCGGGCAAATCCCCGCCGCCACGGTCGTAAAGCTTTTGTTGCTGCTGCTCCCGGCCACCATGCCCTTTGTGCTGCCTCCGGGCGTGCTGACCGGCGTGCTGCTCACCCTCGGGCGTTTATCGGCGGACAGCGAGATTACCGCAATGCGCACGGCCGGTCTGAGCTTGCCGCGCATTGCCCGGCCTACTCTGCTTATCGCGATGCTCGGGGTGGCCGCCGCTCTTTATGTCAATTTCGAAGCGATGCCCTACGGTCGAGTGACCTACGAGCAAGAGCTGGCCAACGCCTTGCACACCAAGGCGCTCAGCCTGATTGTTCCCCGGACATTTGTGCACAGCTTTCCCGACACGGTCATCTACGTCGGCGACAAAGACGGAAATCTGCTGCACGACATCTGGGCTTGGAAGCTGGACAAAAACAGGCGGGCCAACCTTTTCGTTCGCGCCCCATCGGGGATCATCGACTACAACGAGGAGAAGAATACGATCGAAGCCCGCCTGATGCAGGCGCGGGTCGAATCGAGGGATGAAAGCACGCCCGAGGATTTCTTCTCAAAGAAGACGGTGGATATATCCTTTTCCGTCTTTCCCATGTCGTTCCCGCTCGACAACGTATTCAGCCGCGGCCACGGCATCCGCCGGAAATTGCAATGGATGACCCTGGACCAGCTTCTCGCCGAGCGCACGCGGCTCGCCGGCCTGCACGTGGCCCCCGCCGAGGCGAAGGATCGCGCCCGCGACCTGATGAAAGTGCAGCTCACCCTTAGCGACAAGACCAACACGGCGCTCGCCGTGCTTTCGTTCGCACTGATCGGCGTGCCGCTGGGCATTCGGGTTTCGCGTCGCGAAACCAGCGCCAATCTCGGCCTCGCCGTGTTGCTCACGCTCGGATATTATTTTCTTACTATCATGATCGGATGGCTCGACCGGCATCCCGAATATCGTCCCGACCTGCTGTTGTGGCTGCCCAACCTGATTTCGCTCGGGCTCGGCCTGTGGCTGTTTTGCCGCCTGGATCGGCGGTGAAACGGTTCCCTGTTTTCGGTTCACGGTTTGCTGCTGTTCACGGGCAAAAATCGTGAACCGTGAACTGATAACTGTAAACCAGCCAAGCGCCCTAAGCCGCTTGGCTGGCCACCATTCCGCTGCGGCCGTCGATCTCCGCCATCACCTGGTCGCGAACCGGGATCGCCGCGCGATCGGCCAGTAGGTCGCGCGCGAGATCGTCGAGACGGATAAATTCCACGCCGGCGGCCTGGCAGGCGGCGAGGAGCGCGCGAAAAAGCGGGCGCTGGCCCATGCCTTCGATTTCAGCATGGAGGGTAAAGATATTCGGCTGATCGGCGCGGAGGAGCGATAGATAATGCGGCACGATCTTCTCGGTCGGGAATTCGGGCCGGCCGAGCAATTCATCGAGGGTCGGGAGAGTGCTCGGAATTTCGAGCGTCTTGAACACCCGCCCGTCAATCCGCGGGAAAAACGGCGACCCTCCGCGGGTATCGCTGGCATAGAGCAGACCCGCCTCGTCGTAAACCTCGCGGCTGCGCGCATTGCTCTGCCAACCGGGCGCCCCCGCGGTCTGCGACTCCTGTCCGAAAATACGCAAAAACTCGGCCCGCGCCGCGATAAATTCGTTGCGCACTTCCGCCAGACTCATCTTTTGCACGTAATCCTGCCAGCGATAGTGATTAAAACAGTGGATGCCGACCTCGAAGCCGGCGGTGCGCACCAGGCGCATCACCCCGGCATTGCGCCGGCCGATGTGGGGCGCCGGCCACAGCGTGCCGTTGAGCAGCGTGCGAATCCCATAAAGTTTAACCACGCTAGTCCGGCTGACTTTTTTGAAAAATCCCGGGCGGAAGATGCGGGTAATCGCCCGGCCGGTCTGGTCGGGCCCGAGTGAAAAAAGGAAACACGCGGGAACGCCGGCCTCCTGGCAGTCCAGGACGAGGTTCGGCACGCCCTCGCGCGTGCCGCGGTCGGTATCGACATCAATTTTGAGCGCAAGACGGATGGACATGGTGCTTTTTGAGAACCGCGAATTAACGCGAATGGACGCAAATATACAGAGTTACTGAACCGACTTACGGTGACTGGTCGCTGTCTGGAACACTTTCAGGTTCCAACTGTTTTTTTAATT
>JBEKQH010000175.1:0-4837 GCA_049519915.1 Opitutaceae bacterium | reverse complement strand
AGGACACGGAGCCAGGTTTCTTGAAACTCCATGATTGGAACTCGGTGTCCTCTGTGTCTCTGTGGTTTTAACCATGAACAGTCGCGAACGCTTCCTCGCCGCCTGCGCCTGCCAGCCGCTCGACCGCCCGCCGGTTTGGCTCATGCGTCAGGCCGGCCGCTATCTTCCCGAATATCGCGCATTGAAGGAGAGGCATTCGTTTCTCGAAATGGTCCGCACGCCCGCGCTGGCCGCCGAGGTCACCCTCCAGCCGCTGCGTCGTTTCGCTTTCGACGCCGCCATTTTGTTTTCTGACATCCTCGTCGTGCCCGAAGCGCTCGGCCAGGGCTACCGCTTCCGCGACGAAGGCGGCATCGCCATGGACTTCGCGCTCACGTCCAGGGCCGCCATCGACCGCCTCGCGCCGGCCGCCGTGGTGCCGGAGAAACTTGCCTATGTCGCCGGCGCCCTCGCGCTATTGAAAAAAGAGCTCGCCGGCCGCACCGCCTTGCTCGGCTTTGGCGGCGCGCCGTGGACGCTCGCCTGCTATATGCTCGAAGGCGGCGGCTCCGACACTTTTGCCCGGGCCCGGGATTTTTTCCACGCCGACCGGGCCGCGTTCGACGCGCTGATGGGAAAGCTCACCGCCGCGCTGATCGAATATTTTCGCCTGCAGATTCACGCCGGCGCCGATGCGATCCAGATTTTCGACTCCTGGGCCGGTGTCCTGGCCGCCGCCGATTACGAGGCCGCCTCTCTGCGCTGGGTCCGCCAGATCATCGCCGCGCTCCCGCCCGAATTTCCCGTCATTCTGTTCGCAAAAGGCGCCGGAGCGCACCTGGCCGCACAAAGCGCCGTCGGCGCGCGGGTGCTGAGCCTCGATTGGACCGCGGATCTGCGCGCCGCGCGCGCGGAAGTGCCCCGCCAGATCGCCCTGCAAGGCAACCTCGATCCGCGTTGCCTGACCGCCACGCCCGACAGCGTGCGGACGGCGACGGCCGGCCTGCTTGAATCGCTGCGCGGGACCTCCGGCCATATCTTCAACCTTGGCCACGGTCTCACGCCGGATGCGCGTCTCGATTGCGTCGCCGCGCTCGTCGAAACCGTGGTCGGCTGGCGATGAGGTAGACGCCAGCCCGCCGAACCGGCGCGCGCCGCGATGGCCCCTTTGACTTTCCGGACAGTGCCCAGCAATAAATGACGTGAGAAACACAATGGCTGGTTAGTCCCACGCTTGATTTTTCGGCATCCTTTACCTCCTGTGGCCAATTCCAATCAAAGCAAACGCATCGCTATCATCGGTGGCGGCATCACCGGCTTGACCGCCGCCTGGCGCCTGCACTCCCGCGGTCACCGCGTGCGGCTATTCGAGGCCGGTGAACGTCTTGGCGGCGCGGTCCGCAGCGAACGCAGCGATGGCTGGCTGGTCGAGGCCGGCCCCAACACGATCCAAGTCGGCGCGGGGGAAATCGGCGCGCTGCTGGATGAGCTCGGTTTGGGCGAGAAAAAGCTGGCCGCCAACCCGGCGGCCAAGAACCGCTATCTGGTCCGCGGCGGACGTTTGCACGCCCTGCCGGCCTCGCCGTCCGCCTTGTTGAAATCCAAGCTGTTTTCCTTTTCGGGCAAGGTGCGCGCCTTGGCGGATTTTCTAGCGCCCCGCCTCGCCCGCACCGAGGACCTCAGTCTCGCCGAGTTCGTGCGCACCCATTTCGGCCAGGAACTGGTCGATTACGCGCTCGAACCGTTTGTCGCCGGCATCTTCGCCGGCGACCCGGAAATGCTTTCCACGCGTCATTCGTTCCCGCCATTGCTGGAGATCGAGCGCACCCATGGTTCGCTTCTGCGCGGGCAGATCGCGCTCGCCCGCCAGCGGCGCGCCCAAGGCGCGCCGCCGCCGCAACTGCTTTCTTTTCCCGACGGGCTCCAAACCGTCATCGAAACGCTTGCGGCCGCCTTGCCGGCCGGAACCATCGCGTTGCGCGCGAAGATTGACGCGATCCAGCCCGGCCCGCCCTGGCGGATAACCTGGCAGGAAGGCGCCTGCGTCGCGGATGCCGATGCGGTCATTTTGGCCATACCGGCACCCGCTCTGGTGAGGCTCCACATCGGGGGGGGCCTGCCTTTGGCCGATCTTTCCACAATCGAATACCCTCCAGTGGCATCGCTTTTTCTCGGTTTCAAGCGCGAACAGGTCACCCACCCGCTCGACGGATTCGGCCTGCTTGTGCCGAAACGCGAATCCCTGCCCATGCTCGGCGTGCTTTTCTCGTCGACGATGTTTCCCGGCCGCGCGCCGGCCGGCCACGTCGGGCTCACCGTGATGGCCGGCGGCGCCCGCCAGCCCGAACTGGCGCGACTTTTGCCGGACGCGCTGCTGACGGCCGTCATGCCCGGTCTGCGGTCGCTGCTCGGCGTGCGGGGCAATCCGGTTTTTGCCCGGCATACGGCCTGGCCGCACGCCATCCCGCAATACAATCTCGGCTATGAACGCTTTCACGATGTCATGGCCTCCGTCGAAAAAAGCTTCCCCGGCCTTCTCATCGGCGGCCACGTCCGCGACGGCATCGCGCTGAGCGCCTGTATTACCTCCGGCCTACGCCTGGCCGACCGCGCAGGTGCGGCGTAACGATTTTTTTGGCACAGAAGCAAAGGAACCCGGCGTAGCGGGTCGGCAACCAATTTCAATCGACCCTCTCTTTTTTAACCTGTCCCTTAATTAGTTTGTCCTTAGTTTGTCCTCAACCGACTCTCAATTTTTTCGACCTGTCCCTTAATTTTTTTAATTTTTTATTGGGCTTCCCTGAAGCCGATGAAGTTTTTGATAAAGTCCTGCTCTGCCTTTTCCGACGGGTTGTAAAATTCCTTTTTGTCGATGTCTGGACGCATGAAGCCATCCTTGGCCATGCGCTTGGTGATCAGGTCAAATTCCATCGCCGGATGCCCCGATAACGCAGTTGGAGGCAACGTCCCCCGAGCGCGGTGGATGGTTAAAAAATTCTCCAGAGTCTGCAAGTCTTCTGGCGTCAGAGATCGGGTCACCTGTTCCTCAACATGATGTCCCCATTCTTTCTCAACTTTTGGGATTAACATGGAGGCGTTGATATAAAGCCGTATTCGTGCCTCGGGACGCGGTTGGCTCGATATCTCAACTTCGAAGCACAGTGGAGCTGCACTAAAACGCGTATGCTCGGCGCCAACAAAAAACCTGATCGTTTGATCGTTTCCAAGATCGTAAAACGAAAGGGGCATCTTGGCATTTTTATCGGTCTGCGCTTGCAGCCGCGAGGTCATACCTATGGTAGCGAGGCACAAGCTGCCCGCGATTAGACTAAAAATGTAGGTTTTTGTATTCATGCGTTCTCTTATTGGTGGGGGATGGTTAAATTTGTGAACTGGATATTGTGAAGCCTCGAAGAAGGCTTTTCCTCCAAGTCAACGTTGTCATTTGTTATGCTTTCGGCATAACCCTGTACAGAGTTATCTTCAAAGTTATTCGCACTCGAATAGGTGACACCATAGGAGGGGTCATAGTAGCTGCTCCCGTACTGAACAATGTAGTGATTGCCGAAGACTTTTTCCAGTGGCGGCGCGGTATTTTGCCCCTTATGGGTCGACAAATTTACTAAGTCGCCATACGTCCCCTAGGTAGTGGCGGTGCTCGGCGAAGGCTGCATTTCTGGCGGTGAGGCGCTGAAAGCCATCTTCCACGAGTAAGGAGCCGCGCTGATCGGCATCGATCCCGTGGCACTTGAAGTAAAGTCTTTAACCAAAAAATAATTGGTATTTATCGCCGAATTAGTCCAAGGGACAGGTTGAAAATGCTAGAGATGTGTACGTTTGGCAGGAATTTATTGAATCGCGAGGTCGTCGGACTTGACGAGATCCGCCCGACGGGCTGATTGGGCGTCATTCTGGCAAAAACCCGAAGGAAATTCGCTCTATTTATCCCAAAGCAAACGCGGTTCTCCGCAGCGCCTATCTCTTTTCAAACAAGGTGGCGACAGCAGCGAAGCGCCAACAAGGCTCCGCATCCCAATAAGTCCGGTAAGAGATGCGGTTCGGTTCGCTTTCGCCGACCGCTCTGTTGCCGGTATTTATCCAGTTGTTCCTCGACAAATATCTTCCCGCCCAGAACTGCGCCAGAAGTGAAGTAGGTCAGCCGGTGCCGGAGAAGCACGCCCAAGGATAATTCTCCCTTGGCCGCCATGACGTCCTTGACGGCTTCTGCAGAGAGGGACGCCCCTTTTACCCTGGGCACAGCAGCCGTGGAGAATAGAATCTGCCGATAGATCGCTTGCGTTTGGTTCCAGTCCGAACCTCCGACCACCGAAAGCAGTCCTTTCTGCACGAGCTTGGAACCGGCCAAGGCTTCGGCATACCCGCAAAAACGGTAGTCTTTGGGATCGGTACAGATTTTGGCCCGGACACAGTTCAAATCGATGTAGGCCGCCATAGCCTCGATCACCCGGTGCTTGGGTTCGATCAAGAGACTGGTGAAACGTTCGGACCAAATGGTACCAAACCGCCGGTGGTAGCCGTTGAACCAAACGGTGAAACGCTGCTTGAGCAGTTTCATGAAGGCCGAGACATCGCCCATTTGCGCCAGCTGACGCTGGCGCCAAGCCTCCCCTTCCGGGGTGTTGTCCCGCAGATACCCCTTGATCACCTCCAGTCTTATGACGTGGTACTTTGACGGCTTCGGATAAAGCGCTTCGTAGCGCCGCAGCAGCTCTTCGTCACTGACCGGTTGAGTTTGCGGAACACGGGTGAGAACGTGGAAATGATTGGCGAGGATCGTCCACGTCAGCACCTCCACACCGCAGTAGTCCGCAATGGTCCACAGCTGTCGGCGGAAACT
>JBEKQH010000174.1:0-4847 GCA_049519915.1 Opitutaceae bacterium | reverse complement strand
CGCGAAAAGGCACGATGTGCGCGCCGGGTTTCGCCCCGGCCAACCGGGCCACCCGGTCGCTGTGCAGTCCGGCGCAATTGATGATTCGTCCGGCCGCGAGGGGGTCTTGCGAGGTTTCGAGGACGGTCCCGCCGTCCTTCGCGCGAAAGCGCCGGACCTCGGTGCCCAGGCGCAGCTCGCCTCCGCGCGCGGCGATCAACTCGGCTAGTTTCCGGCAGACGCGGGCGAAATCCACGATCCCGGTCGAAGGCACCAGGATCCCTTCCCGACAGCGGACGTTGGGTTCGAGGTCCTTCACCGCCGCCGCGTCCAATTTTTTGACGGCCAGTCCGTTGGCCAATCCCCGTTCGTAGAGACCTTGCAAGAGTGGAATCTCGGCCGCGGTCGTGGCCACGATCACTTTGCCGCAGATTTCGTAGTGAAGGCCGTGGGCCCGGCAGAATTCCAACAACCGGCGGTTGCCCTCGCGGCATAGCTTGGCCTTCAGGCTGCCGGGCTTGTAATAAATGCCGGAGTGAATAACGCCGCTGTTGCGTCCGGTTTGATGCTGGGCCCAGTCCGTTTCCTTCTCGACGACGGCGATCCGGCAACCCGGGCTCCGTTCCAGGATCGTCCAAGCGACGGAGAGCCCGACAATGCCTCCGCCGACAACCACGTAATCAAATCGTTGCATAGTCAGGGGTGAAATTCTTTAGCAGCCGGTGGATCCTCTTGAGTGGAATGGCTGGAAACTAGACGGAATCGATCACACGTCCTCGGGTGACCGATTCACCCTAGAGGCCGACCACTTCGATCAGCGGGGCCATCTGGGTGGAAAAATAATGGTAGGTCTCCTCGACAAATCCCGGCCACTTTTGAATATCGCCGAGTGGAATATAAAAGGCTTTGAGCTTGAACTCATCGCGGAATATGGCCGCGCACGTCACGAGGGCGGAGCAAAAGAACGAAGCCAGGACGACGGGGCGGACGGGATTCGACAGGAGCTGCCATTCGACCGGCAACTCGAACCGCCGGATGGTAAAGCCGAGCTGTTGTTGGACGCGATCGACGATGCTTTTCGCTTCGCGAGGATGGGGAACATAGATGACCTCCTGGCCTTGGAAATGGGCTCCTACGCGTTTTAGGCAGTCCACGTAGGCGTCCTCGTCGAGAAATCCGTCCAGGACCAGGCATTGGCCGAGAAAAAGACACGACTCATGCCGCGTCGCGGGCACGATCCGTTTTCTGATGCTATGATATTCGTTTTTCACCGCTTGGTCTCCATTTCTGACCGTAAGGTTATAAGCGGAAAAAAAAGTGAGGCTTTCAGCCTGTTGTTTGTTCCACCGGAGCGATTGGTCGAACTCCGATCGCAGGCGGCGTAAAGCCGGCCGGCGGTCGGGTGCCGCCGGCGCTGGCGGGGCGGGCGAGGGACGATTCCGGCGCTCCTCGTTGATATAGAGTACGTCGGTGCCGTCATCGACTAGATACAGGCGGTTGTGCTTCACGAGATGGGGAAAGTGCCGCGATTGATCCGCATGATAATTGCCCAGGACGAGATTATCGACCGCGGGAAAGGACCGGGCTAGCCGCTGCAGGCACGATTTGTTGAGGTATTGGTGGAATTTATAAAATACGTTCTCAAATTTTGTCGAGAGGAAGGGGCCAAGAAACCGGGGGCGTGTGTTGACGGTCGTTTTGTGCAGGGTGATATACCGCACGCTGGCCCACTCCTGCGGCCGGATCAGGCGGGCGAAGACCTTGGTCTTGGGCCAAGTGTTCAAGTCCAGCGCGATGATCAGGTGATTATCCGTGAACTCGAAGAACTGCCGGGCCTCCGTGGCGTTGAGCAGCTGCAGCGGCGTTCCGATGAAAAAAAGATTCATGGACAGGGGGAGAAGGGTCGAGCCGGCCCGGACGGCCGCGAGAGGGCATCCGGGTCCGGACTTAGCCGATGGCTTGGAGGACGGCGTCGGTCACCAGGGCCTGGACCGACGGAGTCAACCCCACCGAGCAGGGCAGGCTGATCGCCTGACGGTAAAGGAGATCGGCCCGGGGGCAGGGCGGCGAGCCGTCGGAGCCGTGGACCGGCGAGCGGTGGAGGGGCTGCCAGAGCGGGCGGGCTTGGATTTTCTTTTCCCCCAAGGTCCGGAGCAGGCCCCGTGAATCGAGACGGGAGACTTTCTCGTCGACCCGCAGGGTATACATCCAGAACGTGCTGAAAGCCCACTCGGCTTCTTCCGGCAAGTGAAGACCGGGCAGGGCGCCCAGCGCCTTCCGGTAGCGCTCGGCAATCTGGCGTTTTGCCTGCACAAAAGGGTCGAGCTGTTCCATCTGCGCGCAGCCCATCGCGGCGAGGAGATTGGTCAGACGGTAATTATATCCGAGTGCGCCGTGAATGTATTCGATTGGATCGTCTTTGGCCTGGGTCGTCAGGTATTTCGCCCGCGCCGCCCAGGTGTCGTTGTTCGTGACCAACATGCCGCCACCGCCGGTGGTGATGATCTTATTTCCGTTGAAACTGAAGCAGCCGATGTGCCCAAGGCCGCCCAAACTTCGTTTTCGATATTGGGCGCCCAGGCCTTCGGTCGCGTCCTCGATCACCGGCAGGGCGTATTTCTCGGCCACGGCAAGAATGGGGTCCAAATCGACCGGGTGGCCCAGGATATGGACCGGCAGGATCGCTTTGACCCGCCGGCCCGTCCGGCGGTTGCGCAGCGCTTGTCCGTCCCACCGGCAGGCCTGCTCCAAAAAGTCGACCGCCTGGGCGGGATCCATCTGCCAGTAACGCGGTTCCGCGTCGATAAAGACCGGCCAGGCGCCGACATAGCGGATGGCGTTGGCCGGCGCAATAAAGGTCAGCGAAGAAACCAGAACCTCGTCATCCGGTTCGACGCCGGCCACCAAGAGGGCGACATGCAAAGCCGAGGTGCCGTTGACCGTGGCCACGGCGTAGCGTGTGCCGGCGAGTCCGGCCAGAAGTTTTTCAAACCGGTCGACATAGCTGCCGACGGACGAAACCCAGTTGGTGTCCAAGCATTCCTTGATATAGCGCCATTCGTTCCCGCGGATTTCCGGAACGATCAAAGGGACGCCGCCCGCCGGTGGCGGCGCGCCTGGAGCTTGCTTTTCCGAGGCGTTCAATTGCGATACTTTCCGTCGGCAAAATCCTTGACGATATTTTGGCGGACCAGACGGGCCACCTCGGCGATACCTTGGGCGACGGTGCGGGTAAGATCAAAACCCAGTTGGTCCTTGATCCGCGCGAATGAAACCCGGTAGTCCCGCGGATCTTCGTTCTTATGGACAAACTCGACCACGGCGTCGGTCGCGTAGGGGCGGATCAGCTCGACCAATTGCTGCTTTTGGAAGTTTTGATCCGTCGAGCCGACGTTGAATACCCGGCCGGAGACGTTCGCGGCGGGAGAACCGAGCACGAGTTTAATCGCCAAGGCGGCGTCGCGGACATGGACGTACGGACGCCAGAACTGCTCGCCAAAGACCACCAAGCGTTTCTTCGTCAGCATCTCCATCGTGAATTCATTGACCGTAAGGTCGAAGCGCATGCGGGGGGAAACCCCAAAGATCGTGGCAAATCGCAGGGGGGTCGGGCACCAGCCGGTGTCTTCCCCTTTTTGCAACAGGGCCTTCTCGACCGCCACCTTGGTTTCGGCGTAAAGGGAGACCGGGCTCAACTCGGATTCTTCGTCCACGTAGTGGTTGGCGTCCTTCATCTTGCCGTAATTGCTGCAGGTCGAAGCAAAGAGGAACCGGCCGACCCCGGCCTGACGGCTCGCTTCGATCAGCGCAAGCGAGGCCTGAAGGTTGACCGCCCGGGCCAGCTCCGGCTGACGGGAACAGGCCGGGTCGCCGACCACCGCCGCCAAGTGCACCACCGCTTCCATGCCGGAAACGGCGGCTCGAATCGTCGGTTGATCGCGAACGTCGCCCAGGACGAATTCAAAGCCGGGATGGCTCCAAACTCCGAGGAGCGGTTCGCCGCCATGCAGCAAGGTGTCCAACACCCTGACGCGATGCCCGTCGGCCAAAAGCAGAGGCACGAGGGTTGATCCGATATATCCTGCACCTCCGGTGACGAGTATGTTCATTGCTTGATCCCTATTATAATTCATTGTGTTATGGCAACTGCCTCTTTACACGGTATTAATGCTGGCCCCTTGCGTTTACAGCAGCTCGACCAACCCCTTGGCCGCCCACCGCTGTAGATAATCGAGCGTTTCCCTTTCGGACAGGCCGACATGGTCGGCCACGGCCTTTACGCTGACCGGGCGGTCCAGCGCGGGCACCAGGTCCATCAGGCATCGTTTCCGGCGGCGCCGGTCCGAAAGGGCATCACCCAGCGCGACCTGCCCGTAGTCGACGTAAAGGTCGTAGCGGGGGTTGGACAGGCAGATATTCCCCTCGAATCGTTTGACGATCATAGGCGAGGCTTCCAGCACCTCCACCGCGCCCAACAGCGCCTCAACGGCCTCGTTGAGGCGGCCTTCGTTGATGATGGCCAGGCGGTCCCGACTCGAATGATATTCGGGATAAGGAAACCGCGAGAACGAGAGCATGGGGATGCCGTAATTCTCCCAGATATACTCGTCATTGACGATGATGCTTTCGAACGGGCCGGTCCGATAGGGCAGGCCCAGTTTATCCAAGCTCGTTTTTAAGGCATGGCTAACGCTGACTCTAGCCTGTCGAGATTCCTGGACCGCCAGCGGGGTGTCGGATCCGAGCATTTCCAAAAAAATTCCTTCCAGGAGACGGCTGCGTTCTTCCTTGGCCAGTTGCGACAGGTAATATTCCGAACCGATAATGCCGGGCGACAGGACGAGGGCATAGGTGAATTTCGTTTTTCG
>JBEKQH010000173.1:0-4860 GCA_049519915.1 Opitutaceae bacterium | reverse complement strand
CTGGCGCAACGCTGTTTCTCTCTCCGTCGTGCTTGGCTGTGCGCTCACCCTGCTCCATGCCTCGTTCGATTTCGTTTTTCAAAATCCTGCCGTGCTCCTGACCTGGAGCGTGTTGCTGGTCGGAGCGGTGCGATGGGCGGAGCTCGACCAGCCCGGTGGCCGCCGCCTGGCGCCTGCGTCCTTGCGCGCGGAACCGGGTCGACGGGCGCGCGCCGCGACCGCGGTGGTTCCGTTCACCCAGTCCCCTGACGGACCCGGACCGGCGGACGACGTCGTCGAACCGCGATCCACCCGCGATGAATTTTAGAAAGGGTTCCTGGATTTCCCCGCGGAATCCACGGCCCCGTCATTCCTGGAAAGGGGTGTACTCCGGCACCAGCCGTTTCATGGCCTGCTTGTTGGCCTGCGGGGTCCCGGTGGTCGCGATGGCGCGCAGCTCGGCCAGCCAGGTTTCGGCATTCTCCGGCACGGGCTCGCTCCGCAACTTGAAAATCCGGGGATGCTCCGTCGGTTCGTGAGTCTCGCCGGTGTGGCGGAGCTCTTCAAAAAGTTTTTCGCCCGGGCGCAGCCCGGTGATCTTCACCTCAATGTCGACGTCCGGCTTGTACCCGCTCAGCTCGATCATCTGCCGCGCCATGTCGATAATTTTCACGGGCTGGCCCATATCGAGGATAAAAATTTCCCCGCCGCGGCCGAGGGTGGCCGTCTGTAGGACCAGTCCCACCGCTTCGGGAATGGTCATAAAATAACGGGTCATGTCCTGATGGGTGACGGTGACCGGGCCGCCCTGCGCGATTTGGCGCTTGAAGACCGGAATCACGCTGCCGCTCGAGCCCAGGACGTTGCCGAACCGAACGGCGAGAAACGTCGTGCGGTTGCCCGGAGCGTGCTGCCTCGCTTGGACGATCTTTTCCGCCAGTCGCTTGCTGCATCCCATCACGCTCGTGGGGTTGATCGCCTTGTCGGTCGAAATGAAGACAAAGCGCTCAACTCCGTACTCGCTGGCCAGTCGGGTCAGGCTCGCCGTTGCCAGCGTGTTGTTTTTCAACGCTTCGCCCGGCTGCCGTTCCATCAGCGGCACATGCTTGTGCGCCGCGGCATGAAAGATGATTTCGGGGCGGCACCGGGCGAAGACCGCCCGGATCGCCGGTTCGTCCGTGACGTCGGCGATCAAAGGCAGGATGTGGCCGGCGCGCCCGTTTCCATCCAGTTCCTGCTCGATTTCAAACAGCGCGATCTCCGTTTGTTCCACCATCACCAGCTGCCGGGGTTTGTGCGCCAAAATCTGGCGGCACAGCTCGCTGCCGATGCTGCCGCCGGCGCCGGTCACCATCACGACGCGATCCTGGAGCAGGCGGGTGATCCCGACGGAATCGAGGTTGACCTGCTCGCGACCGAGCAAATCCTCAATGGCCACGGGGCGGGACCGCTCGACCTTTACCGCGCCGGAAGCGAGTTGTGAAAACGACGGGATGATTTGGGTCGAGGCCCCAAATTGCCGGCCAAGTTCGACGATCTCCTTGACCCGTTTCGGCGTTGCGCCGGTCATCGTAATGACCAGTTCGTTCACCCGGGCGACCTGGGCCAGCTTGACGAGTTTCTCCAACGGACCGTAAACCGGCAGCCCGTGGATGCTGCGGCCGATTTTTTTCGGATCGTCGTCGATAAAGAAGACCGGATACAGACCGTTCCCCGGCCGCTGAAGCAGGTCCTTGGCCAGCACCTCGCCGACGTCGCCGGCGCCGATGATCGCCACGCGCCTTCCTTCCAGCCCGGACCGCACCTGTCCGGAGATGGACCAGGTCCGCACGACCCGCAGCGACAGGCGAAAAGCCGAGACCATCGCCACGCTGAGCACAAAATCCATCAGGATCACGCCGCGCGGGGGCGCGGCGGCGACCGACGACTCGTAGGAGAGGGCGAGCATCATTCCGGAAACGGTGAGCATCGCGAGCGTCACCCCGCCGAAATCGGCGAGCCCGAAGTAGCTCAGGATGCTCCGAAACTGTCCGAATGAATAGAGCAGGAGCAGCTTGCAGAGTACGATGGGGATGACCAGGTCCAGGAGTTGCTTTTGAAATTCCGGAGGCGTCGCAAAATCCCAGCGCACAGCGTAGGCGAGGCCGAAGGCCGCGCCTAGTTCGAGCGTATACACCAGCAGGATCGAGACGAACCGGGTGGCGCTGTGGGTGCCGATATAGCGGTCAAACCACGCCAGCAGCCGGCGCGTGCCGCCGGTGAACCATTCGCGCAAGATCATGCCGAGGACCGAAAAAAACGAACTGTCGGACTGTTTGGACGTGAGGGACATGGAAAAGTATTAGCCAGAACCCGTTATCGCCGGGAAAAAACGCGGCGGACCACCCCGCAGACCCGCTGCAAATCTTCCTCCGTCATGGCCGAGCCCGAGGGCAGACAAAGCCCGTGGTCGAAGAGTCGCTCCGCCACGGCTCCGCCCACCGCTTCGCAACCCGCGAACACCGGCTGGAGATGAAGCGGCTTCCACACGGGCCGCGCTTCGATGTTCTCCGCTTCCAGCGCCAAACGCACGGCTTCGCGGTCGACGCCGGCCCGCGTCGGATCGATCGTCAGGCAGGTGAGCCAGCGGTTGCACCGGCCGTAGCTGGCCTCGGGCATGAAGGCCACGCCCGGCAAATCTCGTAAGGCGGCGACATAGCGGTCAAAGACGCTGCGACGGGCCGCGACCCGCTCGTCGAGCTTCTGCAATTGACCGCGCCCAATACCGGCCAGCACGTTGCTCAGCCGGTAGTTGAAGCCGAGCTGGGAGTGCTGATAATGCGGGGCGGGGTCGCGCGCTTGCGTCGCCATAAACCGGGCCCGGGCGATCAGGTCGGCGTCGTCGGACGTCAGCATGCCGCCGCCCGAGGTCGTGATGATCTTGTTTCCGTTAAAGGAAAACACCGCCATCCGGCCATAAGAGCCGGCGGGGCGGCCGGCGCAGGTCGCCCCCAAGGCCTCGGCGGCGTCCTCGATCAGCGGCACGCCATGCGTTGCGCAAATCGCGGTGATGCGTTCGAGATCCGCGCATTGGCCATAGAGATCCACCGCGATCACCGCGCGCGGCAGACGGCCGGATCGGGCGCGCGTCTCGAGCCACGTCCCCAGCAGATCGGGATCGAGGTTCCACGTCGCTTCGTTGGAATCGACGAAAACGGGCCGGGCCCCCTCATAGACAATCGGGTTGGCCGAGGCGGCGAACGTCAGGGTGGAACATACGACCTCGTCGCCGGGCTTCACGCCGAGCAATCGGACGGCGAGGTGCAGGGCGGCCGTCCCCGATGACACCGCGGCCGCATGGCGGAAGCCGAATCGCTCGCAAAATTCGCGTTCGAACGCATCCAGATGCGGGCCGACCGGAGCGATCCAATTGGTGCGAAAGGCCTCTTCGACAAAGGCGAATTCGGCCGCACCGATGTGGGGCGGGGACAGGAAGAGGCGAGGCTTGGCCGGAGTGGGCATGTTGGTGAGAGGGAAATACGAGTTAACGGGCCGACCGGGCCGGTGGTTTCACCAGGCCGAGCCGCTCCAGACCGCGCAGAATCGCGTCGAATCCCGGGTCGTTCCACAAATTCTCGAGCGGTTCGTTGCCGGTCAGCCGGATGAAATATTGTTCGCGGCTGCCGAGGACGGCTTGTTGCACTGCGTCCTTCCACCACAAAACCGGGCTGGGCACTTTGTTAAAACGGTCGCCATAGTCGTATAAATGTCCGTCGACCAGATGCCAGTAGAGGACGTAGATCGGGCTGCCGCCCTGGGGCGGCTCGAACACCCGCCATTCGGCGGGTTGCAACGCGACGCCGTCAAAACTCTCGGGTTGCTTGAACTTCATGGCGATACAGCGGGAGCCATTCTCCGTCCAGCAACGGTCCGGCGTGTGCGAGGCGACGAGGCGGGTGGGCATTTTGCCCGCCCCCCAATAGGCGACGTAGACGCCGAAACTCTCCCCGCCGCGGTTAAACTCGCGGTACAGGACCGAGTCGTAATTGAGCACTTTCTCGACCTCGTTGGAGAGGAATTCGGTCGCGCCCAACGGCACGTCCGTGCCGGTCCAGCCGCCGGGGATGGCCAAAGGAATCACTTCGGCGAGGTGCGGGTCGTGGGATTTGGGCGTTTCGTGGAAGAAATGCACATTCTGTATGCCCACCGCCACCCCCAGCACGAGGGCCGGCAGAATCAAGGACGGCCGCCACCACCCGGCTTTCGACGCGTTAGACATGGGCTGCCTTTTTGCAGGCGGAGGGAGTGGTATTTGAATCTGGCCACGACCCGCCATCGGCCGCCGTTCGAAGGGCCTTTTCAAGACGGATAACAGAAGGTTTCGTCATAGGGTTTGATCGTTGTCCTCACCTCTGGATGAGTCGAGAATCCGAAAGTTACGTTGTCGTGACTAAAGGAGTCGGAATTCTAGTGTAGTTGCGGAGCCACGCGATAAAATTTGAAAAGGGCCAGCCCAGCAGATTTTGAGACCGGGAGCAAGGCGTGGCCGCGTGGCCGCTGCGGCCAAAAAAGCGCTTTTTACGGAAGATCGCGCCGGCGCGATCTCAATCTTACTTCTCCGGCGAAGGACGGCCGGTAAACCGCGGCATGGTTGCCTCGCCGGCCGCCGAAATGCCGTCGCGACGGAAAACCCGGGCCACGGTCAAAACGATGATCTTCAGATCGAGCCAGAACGTCCAGTGCTCCACGTACCAGACGTCGAGTTTGAACTTTTCGTCCCAGGTCAAAGCATTGCGTCCGTTGATTTGCGCCCAGCCCGTGAGCCCCGGGCGCACCTCATGCCGGCGCGCCTGCTCCGCCGAATAAAGCGGAAGGTATTCGACCAGCAGGGGCCGCGGCCCG
>JBEKQH010000172.1:0-4871 GCA_049519915.1 Opitutaceae bacterium | reverse complement strand
GTCCGGGACCTTGAGCGAGCTCAAGGGCACATTGCCCGGCGCTCCGGCGTTCACCCACCATTCGAGGATTTGAATTTCCCGAAAATTCAACTGCCTCTTGTTTTTCGGCGGCATGTGCTCGTCGTCGTTTATGTCGAGCTCGACCCGCTGCATAAGATCCGATTGGTCGGCCTTGCCGGGCACTACGACGGGACCGTCCTTGCCGCCTTTCATGACGGCGGCCATCGAGTCGAGACGCAGGTTCTTCTTTTGCTTTTTCTGCCCATGGCAGCTCACGCAATTTTCGGCGAAAATCGGCTCGATGACGCCGTTAAAAACCGGAGGGTTGCCGGCCCGGCCTGGCAGGCCGACAAAGGCCATCGCCAATCCGGCCACGCGCAAGATTACCGCCGGGTAAGATTTCTTGAAAACAGGGTGCAATCGTGGGGTCGAATCGCGCATTTTTATTGATGGGCCAAGAAGGGGGCGGCTCGGACCCAAGACAGGCCCGGGCCGATTGGGTTCAATACGCACGGGCAGCTTCAAACGATTGGAGGGAGCGCGGCAATTCGAAATGGAGCCGGCCCGGTGAATTGAGACGGCGGACGGAAGGCGGACTCTGGATTTCAATTCAGAAATATCGCTTCGTCGGTTTGAAAGAGGCCGTCCGCCAGTTTGGTCCATGCGTCCACGGGCGTGCGGTTTAGAAAAGCGGCCCCGGCGGGCTCCGGCTGGAAAGCGTTGTTGGCGCGCAGGCGTTTGGCCGCCTGGGCGGCGACCGCGGCTTGGCGCTTGGCCACCCGGCTGGCCGCCTCGGCCATCCTTTCCGAGGCCATTGCGGCGGGGGAGTCCTCGTCGGGATTGCCTTGGAGATAGTCGAGACACAGGGCGATTTCCTGTTCCGATGGCAAGCGGTTGAAGATCTCCAGATAAAGAAAGGTGACGCGCTGCGAGTCGTTGGTGAGCTCCTGGAATTGCGGACGCTCGACGAGTTTACGGGCCGTTTCCATGACCAGGGCGCTGTTCATCAGGAAAAGCGCCTGCTGCGGCACGAGCGTTTCGTAGCGCCGGCCGGACGGCACGCTGGGATTGGGAAAATCGAACTGGGTGAAGAGCTCCGGCGGATTGTGCCGGTCGATGTACGTGTAGAGACAGCGTCGCGTGGCAAAGTCGGCGCTGCCCAGCAGCACCGGTTTGCCGCCGACCTTGGTCAGGTCGAGGGTGCCGGCGATGAAGAGGAGCTCGTCGTGCAGCTCCTCAAAACCGAGGCGGCGCAGATTGGCCCGCCAAAGCAGGCGGTTGTCGGGATCAATCTCGGCGTAAGCCGGATTGCCGGCGCTGCTTTCGCGATAAACCTGGCTGAGGACAATCATCCGCTGCAGCTTCTTGATCGACCATCCATTCTTGACGAACTGGCTGGCGAGCCAATCGAGCAGTTCCGGGTGGGTGGGCGCAGACGATTGGTTGCCAAGATCGTCGGGCGTGTCGACGAACCCTCGTCCAAAGTCCTGCTGCCACAACCGGTTGACGAGCACGCGCGCGGTCATCGGATTGGCCGGATCGGCGATGGCGCGGGCCAATTCGAGGCGGCCGCTGTCGCGGCGCCATTCCGGCCGGTGCTGCGGATCGGGCGAAAGAATCTCCAGGAACCGCCGGGGAACGACGTCGCCTTTGTTCTCGGCTTCGCCGCGAAGCAACACCGGGTAGTCCACCAGATGGGGCACATCGTAAATCGCGCAGGACCGCGGCGGCGCGCCGGGATCGTCGCACTCGACGTCGTTGATATCGCGCTGCAGCACCAGATTCTGCCGGACCAGTTCGCGCCGCTCTTTTGGATCGTTGGTCCGGTTGCGTCGGAATTCGACAAAGTCGTCCCTCAACTGCTGAGCGCGTTCCACCAGGGCCCGGACTTTCCCCTCGTATTCCAGGTAGGCCGCGTCGCGCGGAACGGGATGGACAAAGGGTTCCTTCCACACGGTGTCGGGCGGCCGGGAATTGGCGAAGACACCGTAGAGCGAATAGTAATCCTTTTGCGGAATTGGATCGAATTTGTGGTCGTGGCAGCGTGCGCAGGAAACGGTCAAGCCGAGAAAGGCCTTGGCGGTGACGTCAATCTGGTCGTTGACGATGTCGCGGATATTGCCGGTGAATTGGTTGCCGAGGGTCAGGAATCCAAGCGCGGCCAGGGAAGAAAGATCGGCGTATTTCAGGTCGGTTTGGGTGCGCTTGGCCTGCTCGACCAAAAGGCGGTCGGCCGCCAGCTGTTCCATGATAAACTGGTTGTAAGGCTTGTCCTGGTTGAAGGCGTCGATCACGTAGTCGCGGTAGGTCCAGGCATAGGGAAAGCGCGGGTCTTCGCGGCGCGAGGGGTCGCCCTTGGTGTCGGCGTAGCGCGCGACATCGAGCCAATAGCGGGCCCAATGCTCGCCATAGCGCGGCGAAGCGAGCAGGCGGTCGACGACCTTGGCGTAGGCGCCGGGCGAGTTGTCCGCGACGAAATCCTGCAAATCGCCATCGGTCGGGGGCAGACCGGTGAGGTCAAAGGTCACGCGGCGCAGCCAGGTCCGCCGGTCGGCCGCGGGATTCGGCTTCACGTGTTCGGCTTCCAGCCGGGCCAGCACAAAATGGTCGATCGGGTTGAGGCACCACGACGGATCCTTCACCGCCGGAACGGCCGGCTCCCTGACCGGCAGGAACGCCCAATGCTGCCGGCCGACGCCGCCATAGACCGGCGAGCTGCCCTGGACGGCGAGGGAGCGCGGATCCGGTGCGCCGCGGCGGACCCATTCGGTCAAATCGGCGATTTCATCGTCGCTCAACTTGTGCCCTTTGGGCGGCATCTGCAGGTCGTCATCGGTGTAGCGGATGGCCTTGATGAACAGGCTTTCGTCGGGTTTGCCCGGCACCAACGCCGGGCCGGAATCGCCGCCATGGAGCATGCCCTCGCGGGTATCGAGCATGAGCCCGCCTTTGACCTTGTCGGCATCATGACTGTGGCATTTGTAACACTCGTTGACGAAGACCGGCCGGACATGGGCTTCGAAAAAATCGCGGTCGGCCGCGGAAATCGCGGCGGCTGGCGGGAGAGGGGCGGCCGTAGTTTGGTCCGCCGCGCGCAGGACGGAGAGAGGCGCAACCGCGCAGACAAAAAGCGCGACGGCGGCGTAAAATATCCTGGCGGTGGCCCCCGGCATGTTTAACAGGTTGTCAGAGCGTTTTCGGGCCAGATAGGCAGGTGGCGTGCCTTCAAAGGATTTGTCTTCCAGAGACCCCGAGCAACCCCGACAAGTCGGGGTTGCTTAGGGTCTCGGAATGACAGTGGGAAGAATATATTCTGCAGACACGTCCAAGGGGAAATATGGCCAAGGCATCTTTCGAGATCCATCGCGCGCTATCTAAATCGAAAATACCTCTAGGCCAGAATCGGTGTGACCACATTGCCGGCGACGTCCGTGAGGCGAAAGTCGCGGCCGTTGAAACGGTAAGTCAGCTTCGTATGGTCGAAGCCGAGGCAGCGAAGGATCGTGGCGTGCAGGTCGTGGACATGGACTCGGTCTTTGATCGCGGCGCCGCCAAACTCGTCGGTCTCCCCATAGACAAGCCCTCCCTTGACGCCGCCGCCGGCCAGCCAAGTGGTGAAGGCCCGGGCGTTGTGGTCGCGGCCGGGGTTTTCGTATCCGTTGCGATCGCGGGTCGGCTTCCGGCCGAACTCGCCGCCCCAGATGACCAGGGTTGAGTCGAGCAGCCCGCGTTGTTTCAAATCGCCCAGAAGGGCGGCCAACGGCCGGTCGATTTCGGCCGCTTTCTTGGTGAGGCGTTCCTGCAAGTCCTCATGATGGTCCCAGCCGTCGTGCCAGACTTGGACAAAGCGGACGCCGCGTTCGACCAAGCGCCGGGCGATGAGCAGTTGTTTGCCTTGAGGGGTCTTGCCATAGGCGTCGCGCACGGTCTCGGGCTCCTTGTTGAGATCGAACGCGTCCGTGGCGGCCGTCTGCATGCGAAAGGCGGTTTCAAACGATTCCAGCCGGGTCTCGAAGGCGGCCTCCCGCTGCAAATTGGCGCCGTGGAGCACGTCGAGCTGGTGGACAAATTCCATCTGCCGTTTCTGCTCGCCGGGCGGCAAGTATTGGTTGCGGATATTCTGGATCATCTGCGGCACCGAAAGTCCCTGGACATTGACCGTGGTGCCTTGATACGCGCCGGGCAGAAAAGCGGACTGGTAGTTGGCGGCGCCGCCCGGCGGCAGGCCGCCCGTGCGCAACGCGATAAAACCCGGAAGATTCTGGTTCATCGTGCCCAAGCCATAGACCACCCATGAGCCCAGGCTCGGCCGGACCAGGCGCAGCGAGCCGGTGTTCATGAAAACCGTGGCTACGTCGTGCGCGGGGATGTCGGTGTACATCGAGCGGATGATCGCCATGTCGTCCACGTACTGCCCGGTTTGGCTAAACACTTCGCTCACTTCGATGCCCGACCGGCCCATCGGGTTGAATTTGAAAGGCGAGCCCATGGCGACGCCGCCGTCCGGCATGGTGCGTCCGTCCATCTGGCTGAGGGCCGGCTTCGGGTCCCATGTGTCGACGTGCGAAGGGGCGCCTTGGGCGAAGATATGGATGACTGCCTTGGCCTTGGCCGGCAGCGGCGGCAATCGCGGCGCCATCGGATGGGCGGAAACGGCCGGCGCGCCGCTGTCGGCCAAGAGAGCCAGCGGATCGAGCATGGTCGCCAGGCTGAGGGCGCCGAGGCCAAGCCCGACGCGATTGAGGAATTGACGGCGGGTGAGGACGTAATCTGCGGGATCGGTGGAGTAGCCGCAACAATTCGGGGGGTCCTGGTTCGACATGAAAGCGGTGGTGATCGAGGAATGACGGCGCGCCTAGCCGGTAAGTTAC
>JBEKQH010000171.1:0-4895 GCA_049519915.1 Opitutaceae bacterium | reverse complement strand
TCCGGTGTTCGCCCGATCATCAGCCCGGCGATGAAGACCGTGATCAGAATATGGAACAGCATGCAATACATGCCGCAGCCGATGCCCCCGAACAGCATTTCACCGACCAGAATGTTCCACATCGGCATCAGGCCGGCCAGCGGCATATAACTATCGTGCATCGAATTGACCGATCCAGTATCGATCGCCGTGCAGGACGTGGCCCAGAGCACGCTGTTCATCACCCCGAACCGCTGTTCTTTGCCCTCCATCAATGGATGGATATTTCGCACCACCGGATTGGGCTGCGACTCCGCCCACCAACAGAAGACAAAGGAGAACATATAAAGGACCAGCATCACCGAAAATATGCACCACGCGTGCTTCTTATTGCCGACCAGCAGGCCAAACATAAAAACCTGCGCCATCGGCACGACAATGATGGCCAGCATTTCCCAAAAGCCCGACAGCGGCGTTGGGTTTTCATAGGGATGGGCGCTGTTCACACCATACCAACCGCCGCCATTGGTGAAAAGTTGTTTGCAAGAGACGAAGGATGCGACCGGACCGACCGGGATGACTTGCGTGTCGACCGTTTGATTGACCATGATGGGCTTGCCGTCAGGGCCATTCACCACGTTGCCCTTGTCGTCGGTCTTCTGCACCTGCGCGGTGTAGGGTTCGACCAGGCTGGCCGTCACATAAGGCTTCCAAGTCTGCGGGCAGCCCTGCCACGCCAGCGGGATGGCCCACAGGATCGACAGCGGAATGACGATGTAGATGATGGAACGGGTCAGGTCGACCCAGAAGTTGCCGATGGATTTGACCGAGGCGCGTTTCAAGGCGCGCCCGACCGCCACCAGGACGGCGAGACCGGCCGCACCGCTGATGAACTGGTGCACCGAGAGACCCACGGTCTGCGTAAAATAACTCATCGTCGCTTCACCGGAGTAAGACTGCCAGTCGGCGTTACACGTAAAGCTCCAAGCCGTGTTGAAGGCCAGATGCCAGGAAAGGCCCGGCAACCCCTGGGGATTGAAGAACGATTGAAACGGGAGTTTATCTTGCCAGAACATAATCGCAAAGAGCGATACACAACCCACCGTGGTCATGATCGTCACCGCCCACAGATACTTCAGCCACGACATCTCCTCGGTGGGGTCGATGCCGGTCAGCTTGTAGACCGAATTCTCCACCGGCTGGAGAATGGGGTGCAGGAAGGTTTTTTCCCCGGTGAATACTTTTGCCATGAATCGGCCCACAATCGGCGTGAGGGCGATTCCTATTCCGAAGAAGAGGATGATTTGGATTATTTCGAGTGTATGCATGATGTCTGGCTGTTTATGGAGCTGGTTTTATCTGGCTTGAGCTGCCCAAAACGGGCGGTTGGTAGCGGGCTTTAAAATTCTGGAGAAGTGCGGTGAAGATGGGTTTATATCAGCACGAAGAACGCCTCGTATCCTTAAGCCAGGGCCCAAATGCATTAAAAAAACCTTAACGCTTTGCCTTTGTGTAAAACACGCCGGTGTATCATCGGTTCAATGGTGCGATTTGAAATGCAGGAGGAGCGCGAAAAACAGGATCGCCTGCAGCAACACGAAGCCCACGATCATCTTCCATAGCGGCAGGCTGTTTTTCCACGGCTGCGGCGCACGCAGCCGAAGGTGGCGGTTGGTCAGATTGACCATGTGGCAGTTGTCCAGCTCGCGCTTCATCACGAGCGCGGAAAGATACCGCTGGCTCGGGCTCCGCTCCATGGCGTGCAAGATGATTTCTTCCATCACCGGAGTCAGCCTGGGGTTAAGCGCACGCGGCGCCTGCGGATCGCCGGTCAACCGTGCATTCATGATCACGTAAGGATTTTCGCCTTCGAAGGGCGGAACGCCCGTCACCATTTCGTAGAGAATGGCGCCCAGGCTATAAACATCGCTTTGGTGGTCGCCGCGCTTTCCCTTGACCTGCTCCGGCGCAATATAATCCGGCGTGCCCATCACCGAAGTGAGCCCGGCGAACGTCAGCCGTCGGGATTTGGCGGAGCGGGCGAGACCAAAATCGATCAGGCGGAGGCTGCCGTCGCGGCAAAGGATGATGTTTTGCGGCTTGAGGTCGCGATGCACGATCCCACGACGGTAGAGATAGTCGAGCGCGTCGCACACGCCGCTCACGATTCGCGCCGCTTCGCTCTCGGGCATGGGTTTGATCCGGGCCATGCGTTCGGATAACGTTTCTCCCTCGAGAAATTCCATCACCAAGTAAGGGCGACTCTTGGCCCCTTCGACCGGGATGAACTTGAGGATCGATGGGTGATCGAGGCCCAAGCCGATTTCCTGCTCGCGCTGGAAACGTTCGTACCCGCCAAGGTCGCTCTCCACGGAAACCAGGGGCACCTTGACCGCCACCGTCCCGCCGGTTTTCCGGTCATGGGCCTTGAAGATGGAGGCCATGTTGCTCCGCGCGACCAAGTCGACCAGCTCAAAGCGGCCGTCCAGCAGCATTCCGGCGGCGAGGTCGCCCCCGGCCGGGGCGCAATCATAGACTGGAGACTCGGCAACCATAACTGCCTCCGCGATAAAGCTGGGGCGCCTCTTACCGTTGAAATTCGGCGGGCGCTGGCCAATTGACCCTTGAGCCGACCGGCTCGTGCGAGCGGTAACGGGCCACGGCGATCCCGAGCAAAAACGCGGCTATCGCCGCCAAGAGACAGAAGAAGACATACTGTTCTTTGCTGGTCGAGTGCATCATGGCCCGAGGATACGCCCAAGCCCTCGAGACGCCTAATTAAGACCAGGCGCAATTCCATTAAAAAAACCTAAATGGGCGCAATATCGGCGAGCATTTGGTCGAGCGCGGTATAACTGGAGAGCAACGCGCGGGCCGACGCACAGGCTGCCGGGCGGGCGAGACCGGTGTGTTCGGCGAGAAACACAATGTATAAAACGACATTCTTGGCGTAATTCAGCCGCCCTTGATCGCTGATGGAATAGAAACGCGCCCGCTGCGCGTAACCGGCTCCGGTATGGTCGCCCAAGGCGCTTTTGTCCGCGCGGCCGCCGGCGGCCAGCACGAAGAGGAAATTATACTCAAACCAAAACATATGTTCGGGGCTGGGCGGCAGAGCCTCCACCGCCGTGCGGCAGCCGGCCGGAGTGGCAAAGACGTCGGCCGGACGGCCGGCCTTGGCCAGCGCATCCGTCACAAACCTCCGGGCCATTTTCTGTTCGGTGGCGTCGGGGCTGAAACAGCTCGCGAGGGCCAGCTCGACCGTAAAGCGATACCAATCGCGCCAAAGTCTTTGGTCGCCTTCGTCGGTGGACGCATGGAGCGCGCGACCCATCTCGTAGGTGAACCGGCCGCTGGTCTTGACCTCAAACCGGCCGGCGGTCGCCGCTCCAATCACTTGGTAATTCCCGGCGGATTTGCCCGATCCGGAATGGAAACCGATGCCGGTGTCGAATTCTCGGCCAATGGCCACCTGCTTTTCGATCAGCCGCCGCAATTCGTCATCATCGGCATACGGCATGTTTTTTTGAAAGTCGAAAGCCGGGGCGATAAAGTGGATCTTTATTTCCAGCGCTTCGCAGAGGGCGAGCATAGTCGCCGTGGTTTCAGGCGCGGTCAGACCCGGTAACTCGTCGATCGATAGCTCGCGTAAGTAGGCGCGGCCGACGGCCGTGCTAAAGAGCCTTTCGCGGGCGGCGCGGTATTGGTCGTCGCGGAGCTTCATTTTCCAGACCCCCGGCCACACCTGGGCCAGCCGCGCGGCTAACTCGTATTCGTTGAGGACCAGCCCCAGCGACGTCACCCGATTTTTCACTTTCGCGACGAGGGAAGCCTCCAGGTGGGTGTTAACCCACGAAACAGGATCGGCCGGCATCGGCGTCTGTGCCAGTTCGGGCAGGAGGTCGAAGGTGATATAACTGGCCAGCACGCATCCCGCGACCAGCCGGTCTTCGCGGGAATCGAACTTTCCGCCGATCGGTTGATGGTCGGCGTTGAAGCTCCAGGCAATCCCGCGCCGATGGAAGCCGGTCTTGAGCTTGGAAAGGACGCAGCCGTGGCTCATGCCCTCGATGCTCTGCCCCTGATGGCCTTCCGGCACGCTCGCGCCGATAAAAGGGAATGGCACGGGATCCAACCGGCCGGCGAGCATCGCCTCCACATCGTAGACCAACTCGCGCGGGACGGAATTTTGGTTGGCGGTGAGGCCAATTCCCAGGGTCGCCATCGCCCATTCAACGGCGGGCCAGTGCAAGGTGGTGAAACGCGCGCCAATCCCGAGCGTGCTCCGACCCAGCGGCGGCCCGGCGGTGGGAAAAATGGTCGAATCGGGATGGTGCTCCTGGACAAGATTTTTCAGGCGAAGGAGATTGGCGAACGTCGCGGGGAAAATCGCCCGGCTTGTCCCCCAGGGAACGCCTTCTGCGAGCACGTCGCACGATTTTGCTGTTCCGGCTGCGTCCAGCTGCCAGCCGCAATCTCCGGTGCCATCTTCGAACAAGAGCCATTGGCCTTGCGCGGTCGTAAAATGGCTTTTCCGATAAAAGGTAACATCGTCGTTTCCTCCTGCGCGCACGCGGCGGCTGAGTCCCGGCCAATCGAGGCAAAAATCGGGACTGACGCAGGGGTTGGTCCGGATTCGCAGATTATTCTCCAGTAGAAACCGGTTGATGGCACTCACGGATAGGCGGGAGTTTCAAGGGGTCGTCCGCCGCTCGCAATGCTGGATTCACGGCTCCATCGGCTATTTCGTTCATCCGCCGAGGTAGGCGGCCTTGAGTTGCGGGTCGGTGCGGAGGGTTTTGCTGGGGCCTTGCAGGGCGATGCGGCCGGTTTCAAGCACATAGGCGTAACTCGAAATTTCGAGCGCAAGGTGGGCGTTTTGCTCGACGAGCAGGATGGCGATGCCGTGGACCCGG
>JBEKQH010000170.1:0-4899 GCA_049519915.1 Opitutaceae bacterium | reverse complement strand
CGGTATATGGTTGGAGCAGATTGGCCAGTTCCGCCTGCGTTTCCGTGTCGAGGCGACGGAGCAGGGGACTCTTAGCGATCATCTGACGGATGGTGGCCTCCGTATACGTGGGCTCGGCGCTGGCGTGCCAGCGCTGCCAATTTCTCCGAAAACGCTGGGTGACGGAGCGGACGCCCGCGCGCATGGTGGGCCAAAACTCATAGACGCACCAGCCTACGCCGACGAGGATCACGGCTCCCAGCAGATAGAGGCTGCTGGCCCGCCAGTAGGCGGCGTCGGAAAGGATGGTCCGGATTGAAAGCTGGAAGAGATTTAGAACGACGTTGGCCAGCAGGAGCGCCCAGCCGAGGCCCAAAACCAGCTCGACCGAAGTGGCGCGCCAATCGAATTGCCGCCAAACGATCTGCAGGCGCCGGGAGGGCTCGTGGTTGAGCGAGAACAGCAGGTGATGGTCGACGTCGAGGCGGGGGCGGCGCCGCAACAAGGCCGCCGTTTGGCCGAGCAACCCATCGACGGGGCGCAGGCCGATCAGAAAACCGGCGACCGGAAGAAGGCTCCAGCTTTTTCCCAGGAAAAGCCCGGTTGCCGCAATGATCGCCAGCGGCGCCAGCCGCCCATACAAGGTCGCCAGCTGGCCGACGGAGTCGGCCATGCGGATGTCGCGAATATCGAGGGCGAAATGCGGAACGATCGTCTGCCAATGAAGATGCGGCCGGTAGACTTCGTTATCGCAGGCGCACAAAACCGAAGCTGCCACGAGATAGCCGGCGCTCAGCCCGGCGCAAATCGCCAGCCACCCCAAAAAGAGGCCACTCCAACCGAGCGCCGGCAGAGGGTGCGCGATCATGGCGACCACGGCCGTGAGTAGGGCGAAAAGGGAAAAACCGAGCGCAAGAGGAGCGGGCAGCGACACGAACCAGCGCACCGCATGACGGCGGAAAGGAACGCTTTTCCCTTCGTGCAGGATGCCGGCGCGATAGGCCTTGAGGATGACTTCGTAAAACTCCGTCAGGGCCGGGCAGGTGCGTTGCTGGACCATCCGGCCCAACACGTCGGGCACCGTGGACGGTTCCATGAATTCCTGCACGACCACCCATTGCTGCGGCGTCACCGTCAAATAGGTTTGGGCCGGCACATTCTTGACCACAAAGGCCCCCTTGAAGCTTCGTCCGAAGCGCAAATCCCGGTTGAGGGAGAGCTTCTCGGCAGTAAGTAGCAAAGTTTCGTTCATCGAGACGAAAACGGACGAGCGCGCGCTGGCTTATCCGATGCTGGTGCGCACGGCCTCGACCAGCTGCGTGCTTTCAAATGGTTTGGGCAGAAAGGAAAAATTGGCTTCTTCTGTCACCCACTGGGTATCTTCGTTGATATGGCCGCTAAGCAAGATGATCGGCAGCTTCGGCATCTGCTTACGCAAATGTTGGGCCAAGGTCAGTCCATCCATGTCCGGCATGACGACATCGGATAGAACCAAGTCGATTTCGCCCTTATGGCGCTGCCATTCCGCCAGGGCGGCTGTCCCGGAATCGGCTTCGTAGGCCGTGTAGCCGTGCTGGCGCAAGATGCTGCCAATCGTGCTCCGAATGATTTCAGAGTCGTCGACGATGAGAACGGTGCGTGGCATATTGAATGAAGTCGCAGTCAGAATGGAAGATGCAAATCAAAATTGCACGACTAAAGCGCAAGGTTAACAGGCGCGGCAAAAGGATCGGCAACGTAATTTTTTCGGTTTGCGCAGGAAGACATTTTTTTAACCTTTCCTTATTCCTGCCAACGGTTTGCTTTGCGGAGAAACCAAGGGTAAAAATCGCCGGCAACGGGCCGACGGGAAAGCGTCTTGGCCGGGCCCGGCGTTTGGGGCGCAAATACGGCATTGACAGTCCCGGTGGCGTATGGGAATTGGTCAGGCTCGTTACAAATTTTTGCATCGCCAAAAACGCGCGATCCGCCCCGTAAAACCTGAAAACGCTCCATTCCCATGTCCAATAGTGAAATTCTTCTCCTCAAGCCCGTCGATGGTCTCGGTGGCGAGGGCGACCAAGTCAAAGTACGCGCCGGCTATGCCCGCAACTTTCTGCTCCCGCACAAATTTGCCGTGCCGGTCACGCAGGCGAACCGCAAGCAGGTCGATGCGCTCAAGAAGCGCCGGGCCGAACGCGAAACCCACGAGCTGGCCGGCGCCCAGGAGCTCGCCCAGAAACTCGAAAAAGTTTCGGTCGCGTTCGCCGTGAAGACGGGCGAGGGCGGCAAAATGTTCGGCGCCATCACCGCCAACGATCTCCACGATAAGCTCACCGCCGCCGGCTTTGCCCTTGATAAAAGGCGCATCCATTTGCACACCCCGGTCAAGGCCCTCGGCCAGCATACTTTCAAAATCAAGCTGCATGCCGACGTCACCGTTGAGCTTGCCTTTGACGTCGTCTCGGAGAATCCGATCGAGACCGTGCCGGCTGCTCCCGCCGTCGCTTCCGAAAAGACGGCTCGGCCGGTCAAGCATTGAGGGTCCGGCCCAAGGCCGCCCCGTTATCCTTTCAGGCCGCGCGAACCGAGCCGCGCGGCTTTTTTTTGGCAGGCGGATTCATGCGAATTCGCGGTGAATAAAAACGAAAAACTCATTGTTGCATCCCGCCCCTGAGCGTCATGCCCTTATCGCTTCCGATGGTCGAAGACGTTGCCGCAAAATTCCGCCGTGGGGCCGCCCTGGGCGGCGCCGAGGCGGCGCCGATGGCCGGCCGCGCGATGCCGCACAGCCTCGAAGCTGAGGAATATCTGCTGTCATGCTGCCTGCTTGACGGCTCCGATACCATCGCGCGATGCCTCGAGGCCCGGCTTCCGCCGGCGGCCTTCTATTCCCCGGCCAACAGCCTTATTTATGAAAAACTCTGCGAACTTTACCAGGCCCATCCGCCGGTCGAGTTGGCGGTGCTGGCCGAGGAGCTGAAGACGACGCAGCAGCTCGAAGCGGCCGGCGGTTACGCCTATCTCACGCAGATCAGCGCCCGTATCCCGACAACGGCGCAAGCGGGCTATTTTTTGGAAAAAGTCCGCGAACTCCACTTGTTGCGCGAACTCATCAAGGCCGCCACCGGGGCCGTGGAGCGGGCCTTCAACTACCAGGGAGGCCTCGAAGAGTTTGTGGACCAGGTCGAGCAGGATGTCTTCCGCGTCACCCAGGCCCGCATCAGCGACGCGGCCAAGCCGATGAAGGAGCCCACGCGCGAGGCCATGAACGTCATCAATAAAATGATGATGAAGAAAGGGGAGCTCACCGGCGTGGTCTCGGGCTTCAAGGATCTCGACGCGCTGACTTTTGGCTTCCAGCGGCAGGAAATGATCGTGCTCGCGGCGCGCCCGTCGATGGGCAAGACCAGCCTGGCGCTCAACGCCGCCGAGGCTGCCGCTTTGCCCAAACACGGCGAGCCGGTCACCACCCTGGTTTTTTCGCTCGAAATGAGCGCTTCGCAACTCGCCCTGCGCATGCTTTGCGCCCGGGCTCGCGTGAACATGAAGCGGTTGCGCGACGGCCTGCTGCCGAAAAACGGCGAGGAAATGCAGCAGCTTGTGGCCACGGCGGACGAATTTTCGAAAGCGCCGCTTTTTATCGACGATTCCAGCCACCTCTCGATCATGGAGCTCCGCGCCAAGGCCCGCCGGGTGCATTCCCGCCATAAGCTGGGCTTTATCATCGTCGATTATTTGCAGCTCATCAGTCCGACCGACTCAAAGGTGCCGCGCGAGCAGCAGGTGGCTGAGGCCTCGCGCGGATTAAAGGCGTTGGCGAAGGAACTCGACCTGCCCGTGCTTGTATTAAGTCAGTTGAATCGCTCTTCCGAAAAAGAAAACCGCGTGCCGAGACTTTCGGATTTGCGCGAATCCGGCTCGATCGAGCAGGATGCCGACGTTGTGCTCATGCTCGCCCGACCCAAAGACTCCGAAGATAATTACCAGGTGGCTTCCGACTCGGCAGACTTAATCGTTGCCAAACAGCGCAATGGGCCGGTAGGAGAACTAAAACTCACTTTCCTTCGGGACATCACACGCTTTGAAAACCATACTCCGTAAACCCCTGCGCGGGCCCGCGCAATTTTTGTTCGTCTTTTGGCTGCTGGCTGCGGGTGCATTCCGAGGGGCGGGGCAGGCTCCGGGCGAACCGGCCCAGCCTTCGGCCAAAGTCGGGATCGTCACGGTCAAGTTCGTGGGCGCGGCCAATGTCGACGAACAGGTTATCCGGGCCAACATGCAGGAACATGAGGGCAGCGCGTTCGACGAGACCTTGGTCGACCGCGACATTCGTTCGCTCTACAAGACGGGCCTGTTCGAGTACATTGAGGTAAAACGCGAGGTGCAGTCCAACGGCGCGGTCAATCTCGTGGTCGAGGTCACGCCCAATTATCGCGTCTACAAGGTGAAATTTGAGGGCAACCAAAAGGTCAAAGCGTCCCGCCTGACCAAGGAGACCAAGACGCGCGCCGGCGCCACGTTGGATGAGCGGCAGGTCAAGGAAGACTCGGAAAAGATCCACGACTATTACGAGAAAGCCGGCTACAACCAGGTGACGGTGTCTTATGAGATCAAGCGCGACCGCAGCACCGGCCAGGGCGTGGTCGTCTTCAAGATTCACGAGGGCAACCGGGTCCATATTTCCGACATCCGTTTCATCGGCAACGCCCACATCAAGGCCAGCAAGCTCCGGCACCAGATGGAAACCAGCCGCTACCACTGGCTATGGTCCTGGCTCACGGAAGGCGGGCACTACCAAGCCGACCAGTTCCAGGACGATCTCGACAAACTTCGCGACTACTACCGCGACCAGGGCTACCTTGATGTCGATATCTCGGCGGACAAGGTCATCTTGGATTACCCCAAGCCCGGACGGCTGATCGTCACCATCCAAATCAC